>NZ_JAPZSR010000071.1:0-7057 GCF_027531875.1 Microcystis sp. LE19-84.1B
GAATGGCAGGGATTTAGACTAATTGAGGGACAATATCAAGCTATTTCTGCCAATGAGCAGGGTTATCTCTGGAGTGAAGAGTTAGGATTATATTTAGGCATATTTGACCGGAAACTGCGTTATTTTACCGTCGATGGTCAACTGGTTCCCACTCCCCAAGAAGCTGAATTACAGCAAAGACAAGCAAAGGAACAGATTCTTTTAGAAAGGGAACAGATTCTTCTAGAAAAGGAACAGGAACGACAGGCAAAAGAACAGGCTCTTTTAGAAAAAGAACAAGAACGACAAGCTAAGGAACAGATTCTTTTAGAAAAGGAACAGATTCTTTCAGAAAAGGAACAGGAACAACAGGCAAAAGAACAGGCTCTTTTAGAAAAAGAACAGGCTCTTTTAGAAAAAGAACAAGAACGACAAGCCAGGGAAAGATTAGCGGCAAAATTACGAGAATTAGGCATCAATCCCCAGACAATTTAGCTGGTTAAAATCTGCAAACGGCCATCAATAACCCCTTGAGTTACAATTATCTTGATTTGACTGGATAGACCCGAATGCAACTCACTCCCGAACAATACAAAGAAAAAATGCAGCGCCGCAAGGCAATCCAAGAGGAACGTTTAGCCGAAAAAATTGCTGAAAAAGGTTTAATTATCGTTAATACTGGCGATGGTAAGGGAAAAACCACGGCAGCCCTCGGTATGGTTTTACGTTCCCTCGGTCATGGTTACAAAGTGGCGGTGGTACAATTCATCAAAGGTGCTTGGGAACCTGCCGAACAAAAGATTTTTAGTGTTTGGGGGGAACAAATCGAGTTTTATGCTATGGGGGAAGGTTTCACCTGGGAAACTCAAGATAGAGAAAGAGATATAGAGAAAGCCCAAGAAGCATGGCAAAAAGCCCTAACTTTTCTCGAAAATCCCCAATATAAATTAATTTTACTCGATGAGATCAATATCGCCCTTAAATTCGGTTATCTGGATATTCAGGAAGTTATCGCTGGTTTAGCCCGAAAACCCGCTAATTGTCACGTTATTCTCACTGGTAGAGGAGCTTTACCTGAATTAATCGAGATAGCGGATTTAGTCACGGAAATGAAGTTAATTAAACATCCCTTTCGTCAACAGGGAGTGAAAGCGCAACCTGGCATCGAATTTTAATTAACTACTGCTTAAGCGTTGTACCGTCTCTCCCGACAATAATCGATGAGTTTCGGCGAGAAGATAAGGAATTTTATCAGCGTGGGGACTAGCGGCTAAACAGGCAGTTAAATCGAGTTTTTCCACCTCTTTTGCCTGTTGACCCGGGAACCAATGACCCCCATTCCCCAAGAGATTGTATCTGGCCTTGGCAAAGTCGATCATATCGTAGGCGATAGCGAGATTGCGTAACCAGAGGATAGAACGAATATTGATGTGATTGGGGGTATTTTCCCAGCTAGGTAAACCCAAAGACCAAGTTTTTACCCAATTATCGCCTAAACAGTTGATCATCTCTCCTTGCAATCTCTCGATAATTGCTGGTAAAATCTCCTCGGCTCGATCGAGTAAGGGTAAAGTTTTCAGGTGTTCATCAAAATCTGTGGGTTGCGCTGCACCGATACTCAGGGTATGAACGGCCGGATGACTGAGACAGAATAGGTCATTAAAAACCATCGGACTGAGAGGAGAACAGAGAGCGACGAGCTTAGGGGGAGGATTGTAGAGATGGCCGCCCTTATCGGAGGGACTAATGATAAAAACGCCCATATCGTGCTGTTTTGCCGCTTCTATGGCCGGCCAGTTATTCTGAAAAATATAGTACCAGTGCAGATTGAGGTAATCGTAACAATTTGTTGCAATAGTCTTGACAATTACATCAGTTGGTGCATGGGTGGAGAAACCGATAAAACGAACTTTTCCCTGTTGCTGTAATTTTTTCGCCTCTTGCCAACAACCGCCCTCGGCCATAGTGTCATCGAGAATTTCAGCGGTGTTGATGCCATGGATACCCAACAAATCCACATAATCTAATCGTAAAAATTGCAGGGATTGCTCAAATTTACGGCGAAATTCCCGCACATCTTGACTAGGAGAAACTTTCGTCTGCACGATAATCTTATCCCTCGGTAGTTGCGGCAAAATTTTGCCCAATTGCATCTCGGAAGTGCCGTAACCCCTAGCGGTTTCGATGTGATTAATCCCCACTTCCAGAGATTTATTAATGATTGCCTCTAAATTGCCTTGATTCTCGTCGGGAATTTGCGACATTGGCAAATCCTGCCACTGAAATTGATAGCGCATTCCCCCACAGGAAAACACCGGCATTTGTAGATTAGTGCGACCGAAACGACGATACTGCATATATTCAGTTATCAGTGAACAGTTATCAGTTATCAGTGAACAGTTATCAGTTATCAGTTATCAGTTATCAGTGGGGAGGTGGGTGACCACTTCGTGCGCGTTGCGGGGGGTTTTGGGGTATTAGTTGAAACTGGGAGCATCTCATTTATACAAGTGAGTAATTATACTTATCCATAAAACTGGTTTCTAGCAAGGCTTTCAAAATAGCTTGACATAAAAACCTGATTTAGGGGTTACAAAGGTGAGATGCTCCCGTTGAAACTTCCCTATTTCCCCATTCTCCCATTCCCTGTTTCCTGTTCCCTAAATTTAATCGGGTAAAGTGAGGATTTCGACACCGGTTTCGGTGACGGCGATGGTGTGTTCAAATTGGGCCGAAAGTTTACCATCTTTAGTAATAGCAGTCCAACCGTCTTTTAAGAGAATATGTTGCCAAGTACCCTCATTAATCATGGGTTCAATGGTGAATACCATGCCGGGGCGAATTGTTTTGCCTTTGCCGCGAATGCCGTAGTGGGGAACCTGCGGACCGGTGTGAAAAACATTACTGATACCATGACCGACAAAATCTCTAACCACTGAAAATCCCTCTCCTTCGGCGTATTCTTGGATAGCCGCGCCGATATCGCCGATTTTACCCCCCGGCTGCACCGCATCTATGCCTCTTTGCAGACATTCTCTGGTCACTTCCACTAACTTTTTGGCTAGGGGGGAGGGAGTACCGACAAAGAAAGTCTGGGAGGTATCGCCGTGATAACCTTCTAAAATCGGGGTGACATCGATGTTAATAATATCGCCGTCTTTGAGGATTTGATTGGCGCTGGGGATGCCGTGACAGATGACCTCGTTAATGCTAGTACAGATGGACTTAGGAAAGCCATGGTATCCTAGGGGCGCACTTTTGGCTCCATGGGCGCGAGTCCAACGTTCTGCCTCGTCATTGATTTCTAGGGTACTTACCCCCGGTTTAACCATTTCTGCCAGATGGTCTAACAGTTTAGCCGCTAATCGTCCGGCTCGACGCATTTTTTCAATTTCCCGGGAGGAGAGTAAGGTGATGGTATCGTTGCCCATGAATTATCCGACTGTTAAGAAAGATTCTTGTTACATTTCTTATCCTACCAAAATCGGGCAGCGTTATGGTTTAGGGGGTTGGGTTATGGGAGTGGGGAGTGGGGAGTGGGGAGTGGGGTGTAGGGTGTAGGGAAATGGGGAAATGGGGAAATGGGGAGAATAAATAAAAATAATCTCCTGACTACTGATAACTGATAACTGATAACTGATAACTGATAACTGATAACTGATAACTGATAACTGATAACTGATAACTGATAACTGATCACTGTCTCCCGTCTCCTGACCAGAGAAATTAACCGAATCTACCGGCTACATAATCGCGAGTTTGTTGATTAACTGCATCGGTGAAAATTTTCTGGGTGGTGTCAAATTCTACCAAACGACCGACGCGGGTTTCGTCGGCATTAAAAAAGGCCGTGCGATCGGATACTCTAGAGGCCTGTTGCATATTATGGGTGACAATGACGATCGTGTATTGTTCCTTCAATTCATGGATTAATTCCTCCACTTTGAGGGTAGAAAGGGGGTCTAAAGCGGAACAAGGTTCATCCATTAATAATACTTTTGGTTTTACTGCCAAAGCGCGAGCAATACACAATCTTTGTTGTTGTCCTCCCGACAATCCTAAAGCGGATTTATTCAACAGATCTTTAACTTCATTCCAAAGAGCAGCTCCTTTTAAAGCTGATTCCACAATTGCATCTAATTCACTGCGACTGGCGGAACGATAAATTCTAATACCGTAGGCAATATTATCGTAAATACTAGCGGGAAAAGGATTAGGACGCTGAAACACCATACCCACCTGTCGCCGTAAGGTGTGAAGGTTAACTTTGGGGGCGTAGATATCTTGACCAAAAAACCTAACTTTGCCCTTAACTGTCACTTGTCCCTCTAATTCCCCGATGCGATTGAGGGCTTTTAAGAGAGTGGATTTACCACAACCAGAGGGGCCGATCATGGCGGTTACTTGCCTTTGCGGGATTTGTAAAGAAACCCCTTCCAGGGCTTTTTTACTACCGTAGAAAAAGCTAAGATTTTCGACTTCGATCGCCGAGTTAGCTAGAGAAGTAGGGGTGTTCATGGCAGAGGAATCGATCATCATAAAAATGCTTAATTTGAGCGTTTACGAGTAACAAAACGGGAAAGAAGGCTAGTAATTAAAACTAAGATAATCAGGACTAAAGAAGCTGTCCAAGCTAGGGAATTTTGTTCAGGAAAGGGGGAACTAGCGTAGTTATAAATCAACACCGTTAAAGCTGGTGTGGGCGACCAAAGACTTTCTTGCCAAAATTGACTAAATAAAGCCGTAAACATTAAGGGGGCAGTTTCTCCGGCAGCCCGGGCCACTGCTAATAATATCCCGGTCATAATCGGTGCGATCGCTGCTGGCAGGACAATGCGAAATACCGTATCGAAACGGGAACCCCCCAAAGCGGAGGAACCGAGACGGTAGGACATGGGTATTAGTTTTAGTGCCTCTTCCGTGGTTAAAGCGACGATGGGCAACATAATCACCCCCAAAGCAAAGGCCCCCGCTACGGCGGAAAATTGTTTGGTAGTTAACACCAAAACCCCGAAGGAAAACACCCCGACGATAACGGAAGGGGTACTACTCAACACCACGATCGCAAAGCGCAGAATCCCACCAATTTTGGAACCCCGAGCGAATTCCGAGAGGAAAACCCCGGTGAGAATCCCCAGAGGTATGCTGCCGAGGGATGCTAAACCGACCATGGTTAAAGTCCCCACGATCGCATTGGCAAAACCGTTGGGAACACTAGGATCGGAGCCAACTGGGGCGGGTAAAGAGGTGAAAACTTGCCAATTGAATCCGGGTAAACCTTCTTTGACAATTTGAAAGAGGATAGCGAATAAAGGCAGAATAGCGATGGCACTAAGAGCGATCGCTAAACCCGTGAGACCGTTGGTAAAAAAATGTCGCCACGGTGACAGGGGTTGCTGTAAATCTTCTTCGGGAAAAGCTCCTTGAGTCATAAAATTAACGATTGCGGTTGATAAACTGTACTAATAAAGCCGCTACACTATTGACGGCTAAGGTAATAACAAAGAGAATCAAAGCTAGATACATCAAAGCTCCGATGTGGACTTTTTCAAAAGCTTCTGGGAAAGTATTAGCTAGTACAGCAGGAATAGTATAACCGGGGGCCAAGAGGGAGGGACTAATAATCGAGGAGTTACCGATTACCATGGCCACCGCCATAGTTTCCCCTAAAGCGCGCCCTAAACCGAGGATAATCGCCCCGATAATGCCAGAACTGGCCGCCGGCAACAAGACGCGCCAGATGGTTTCCCAACGAGTGGCACCTAGGGCCATGGAGGCGCTGCGTAATTCCGAGGGGACGGTAAGCAAGACATCGCGACTAATAGCGGAAATGGTCGGCACAATCATGATGGCCAGGATCACACCGGCGATCAACATACTTGGTCCCAAAGGTTGGGTACTAAATAAAGGGAACCAAGCAAGATTTTGAAATAACCATTCTTGCAGGGGTTTAAGCACGGGAATTAGCACGAAAATCCCCCATAAACCGATAATTACGCTAGGAATCGAGGCAATTAATTCCACCAGAAAACCGATGGGATAACGGATACTGGCCGGCAAATAATTCTCGCTAGTGGTTAAAGCAACGGCAACACTGAGGGGAATGGCTAATAAAAGAGCTAGAATCGAGGAAACAACGGAACCGAAAATAAAGGGTAAACCACCAAATTTGAGGACGTTAACATCCCAAGTGGTTCCCCAGAGAAATCCCAGACCGAATTTATTGATCGCCGGTCGCGCATCCTGAAAAACAATCCAGGCCATCCAGAGCAGAAAAATTAAACCAGAGGCGGCACAAATCCAGACTAAGATTGTAAAAATGCGATCAAATAAACCGGCAGTGCCGGGGTTTTCGTTAAGATTGGCTGCTGAAAGATCAAAAGACTCAACGGGTTCAGAAAAATTAGCCATAAGGTAGAGCGCGATTACCAGTTAAGTAAGTGGTTCTAATTAAATAGAAGATAAATCCCCCCTAAATCCCCCCTTGATAAGCTATCCATTAGTCACATCTTTCTTAACATAAAATTTGACAAAAAGAGAAAAGTGTGCCAGATGGCTCAAGGGGGTTCTATGGGGGAACCAATTTGATGAGATAGTTTCCAAGTCTGGCTGATATCATGTTACCTTCCCAGTCCCAACCAAATGGTTTTAACACCGGGTTCACCGTCGCCTTTTCTACCTAAAAAACCCCCAAGAGAAGCAATCATTCTGACCGCTTCCGGCCAAGGAGGGCGGCTTTTCAGGTGGCGGACCCTGTTTATGAATAGTGGCACACAAAGATTGCCATTCATGTTCTTCCAAAAAACTTTCACAACTCTCCTCTCCGTGTAAGCGTGCTTGATAGGTTAACCAGAGTAATCTCCAGGCTACAATTGAAGCTGCTAGATTTCCTGAAGCTTGTGGCACACTTGTACTAGGTTGGCTGGCCAAGTTTTCTACGATACTGATTAACCTTTTCTTTCTTCTGGTGTCCCCTAGGTCTGCATACTGTAATTCTTGGGCTGCCCATTTCTCCATTTTTTTGCTTACCTCTACCTTGATTCCTTCTTTCAAAACTATACCTATCAATCGTTTCCCT
>NZ_JAPZSR010000295.1:0-1775 GCF_027531875.1 Microcystis sp. LE19-84.1B
ACTTAAACCTTCCTGTCAATAACATATAGGGATTATAAAAATGATAATTGCGTAAATCCCAACTAACATCTTGACCTAAAATAACCGAGATAATTCCCAAAGCAAAAAAGTAGATAATTGCCCAAAATAAGGGATGAGAAATTGGAAAACGTTTCAGGGTTGTCATCATTGATTACCTAGTTTTCTAGAGTATTTAAGTTGAAATTTTTCCGAGTTTACAAATTGAGTATTTTTCAATAGCAGTTATAAAAGGTTGACAATTATTGCGATCAATAACAAGTTTACGCAATTCTAAAGCTGCTTGCTTAGATTTTTCCCTATCTAATTCTTTTAGTTCAAAATTGACCTCTAGTAAATACAGCGATGATTCGGGAGTTTTATCGATAATCTCTTCTGCTATTTTACTCATTTTGGTATGAGGACTTAACCCAAAATTACCAGTAATACGCAGGAAGCGAGTATTACTAGGAAAATAGGGAACCACATAGCCGACTGGTTCTCCTCCCCAGAGAACAATTACATCATCTTGATATTGTACCAAAGCTTGTCTATCAATACTAAAATAGTTATCCGACCAAGGTATTCGCCACCAATCTAGGGGTTTAACAGTAGCTAAAATTAAAACAAAAATCCCCAGAGTTACTAATAATACTGGGTTTCTTTTAGGATAGAAATAGGCAACAATTAAGAGAATTAAAATGGGGGTAATTAACTCTAAAACTATGAGATAGCGATAGATAGAAAATTTAATTAACCAAATAAAGTAAGCGGTCAAATAAAAGGGTAGTAAAAAGCTTAAATTTGAGGTATAAATTAGGCTATTTACAGGAAAAGTTAATTTTTTGTTACCATAGCGATAAAGAATAAAACCCAGCAATATTACTATGAGAATATAAGCGATAGCAAAGCGAGATTCTTTAAATTTAAGTTCAGCTACTAAGGTTTGTTCTTGAGCAAAATAAAAAGGGTAAAATAACCATTGCCAAATGTCTCTAGGCAAAAATCGCAGGTCTTGCAAATTGACATCGGTTTCTATATAAGGAGATTGAAAAATTTTATTAAAGAAGGGAAAAAGAGGATTAGCAAACTTTGTCCACATTAGGATTATCCAATAACCAGCAGTGAGACTAACCCCCACGGCCATTGAGAGAATTGATAACATGAGGTTACGCAATTTATCAGGCCAAGAATTAGGTAAAAAATTAATGGCTATCAAAAAGCTGATACTATATAAAGCATTGGTTAATTTTAATCCCGTTGCCAATCCTAATAAGAGTCCAGCTAAAAGAATATTTTTAGAGGGAATTGGCAGATTTTTCCCGAAACTACTAACTATAAAAAATAAGCCTCCCAGAACGAAAACACTGGTGGTATTATCACCAATACTGGTTCCTAACTCCGAGATATAGGCTGCCCCAAAAATACTGGTAATCGCTGCCGCTATGCTTAAAGTTATCTTGTATCTTTCCGAAACTTTATCTAGGGAATGATAGGTGATTAGGTGAACTAACCACTGATTTAACCCGTGAAATCCTCCCATTAAAAAACCCACGACAATCGGAGGCAATTTCAGATAATAAATAGCGACAAATAAGGGAACATCGATGAGGGGATTAAAAAAAGTTTGTATCTGCGCGGGTAGGACATCATACTTAAACCTTCCTGTCAATAACATATAGGGATTATAAAAATGATAATTGCGTAAATCCCAACTAACATCTTGACCTAAAATAACCGAGATAATTCCCAAAGCAAAAAAGTAGATAATTGCCCAA
>NZ_JAPZSR010000183.1:0-13650 GCF_027531875.1 Microcystis sp. LE19-84.1B
TCCCAAATGCGTTTAACCGCTATGGGATAGAGAGGTGCGTAGTTCACCCAAGGAGAATCAATCTCTCGAAGTAAAAGTGAAGGGAATTTCTGAAATGGAATTCAGTCTGTCTATATTTGACTATACTTTTACTAACTATAGCTTGTAATCACTTGCTCAAATGAATTAGCATGGTGCGTTCCCAAAAATCTATCGGTGCGGCAGTAGCAGCTAGATTAGGGAACGCACCCTACAGCGATGGCTAGGAATAAGCTCTGTTCCGTCCGCAGCGACGAAGTGTTAGACATCTTTTAGCTCTTCAAACCTTGACAAGAGCCGATTAGGAACTAAGAAAATCATTTTAATATGAGAGTTGGTCGGTTTTGTTTCAATCTTGATGAATTTTGGTTGTAAATTAGCTCCATCCTCATCCTTAGGTTTGACGAAAGCAAAACAGGTAAATTCAATAGATTTAATAAATTCAAGGAGCTTCTTTGTTGGATAAATTTCCGACAAGACCAAAGGTTGATCTCGAATTAGAAGATTTTTGCCACCCATTAGTATATCGAAGTCTGCTCCTTCAGCATCTGTTTTGATACAGGAAACACTTAGTAACGGATAATCAGACATCAATTTGTCTAAAGTATTTACCTTGACTGTCACCTTGTTCTCTTGGGGACTATGCCTGACCAGCGAATTTAGTTCAGGCATTGAGTTCAAATTAAGATCCATAGTGCCAGGCTCGGAAAAAAGTGCTTCTTCTAGAACATGACAATTTTGAAACTGGGAAAGATTTCTCTTTAAGTGTTCAACCATTCTCGGATCGGGTTCAAAGGCATAAACCTGATTGGATAAAGGAGCAGCCAGTAAACTGTAATAACCAATATTAGCTCCAACATCAATAAAGTCTTTATTAATATCTAAGAACCGATGAAGGATAATTTCAGATCCCCAATCCAACTTGCTTCCCTTGAGGAAAATTTCCGTTCCGAATCGACTATCATAGGGCAGAGTCATTTCTACATTATTAAATAGAACCATTTTCTGGTTGAGCTTGGTTATTTTATAAAATGCTCGTACTAGATAGCGGTATAAGAAATCCCAGCCACCAATCTCTCTAACCAATCCAAGAAAATAATTGAACTTATGCAAATAAATAGTCCCTTTCAACATATACTCTCACTTCAAGTTAGCCATGGAGGCATCTAAATATTAATTATACCGCTCTCTGCGGTCGAGCAACCTCCTCTGTCCTACTATCCCACCTGCATCGGTCTAACACCCCCTCAATAAAACCCAATACGGCACTTTGCGGTTTAATCACTATCGATGCAGCAGCTAGGAGCCACATTAGGGAACGCACCCTACAGCGATGGCGTACTGCTACGCAGTGCCTTCGGCATCGCACTAACCCTAACAACAATTTTTGATTTTTACCAGAGGTCTATTGACTGAATGATGGGATGTAATATTTCAATAACCAGCATTTTCTTGGTGCTTGAGCTATACAATGAGAGCTATATTTTGATAGGACAAAAAAAGATTAGTATAGAGGTAAAATTAATGGCTGAAACCCTATATGAAAAAGACTATGTAGCCTGGCTGCAAGACCAGGCAGAAAAACTGCGATCGCCTGAGCGCAATACTTTAGATTGGCAAACTTTAGCCGAGGAATTAGAGGAAATGGTTGATGAACGCAAATACAAAGCAGAAAGCTTTCTTATTCAACTCCTCAGTCACCTGCTACTTTACGCCTACTGGAAGCATCCTTACTACCTACCCCACTGGACAGACGAGATAGATAATTTCAGATTGGAATTGAGCCTGCTGTTTCGCTCTAAGGTAATCTACAATCATGCCTTAGAACGGTTTGGTTATTGTTATCAAAAAGCTCTGGGAAAAGCGAGCCGCAAAAGTGGATTAACTTTACCAGTTGACTGTCCTTGGACAATTGAGAAAATTCTTGATGAAGATTGGTTCCCTGGTTAATACACACTCAAAAATAATGCTGTTTTTGAAAGGATTAATATCGCTGTTAAAGTTGGGATTTTTAGTGACTGAATGATGGGGGGCCGACAAAAAACCCCCGCCGTTAGCGGGGGACATGGCATAGTTTTCCTGTGATGCCTAGCTAAGACTTACACCCCGTAAACGAAGTCAGCATTAGTCATGCCAGCTGCGATACCAGCACCAACATTGGCAATTAGGTAACTACCGACGACGTTGGAATCGTTATACCAGATGTCGCCGTTGGTAGTGTTGACGTAGATGCCGGAGGGGTTTCCCGATGCTCCCCCGGTAGACCCCGCTCCCTTGAAGAACCGGGCAGAGTTAAGGACACTTCCGTTCACGTTACCACTAATAAAGCTCAGACCCCTGATCCCCGGATTAGAGGATCCGGCTAAAGTGCTGTCAAGACTGTTCGCCAGAGTGATCGTGTCAGCGGGTACAGAGAAGTCGGTGATCAGATCACGGTTCGCTACGTTGTCGAGCCTGAAGAAATCGTTTCCAGCACCACCGGTAAGGGTATCCTGACCCAAGCCACCTTTGAGGGTGTCGTTGCCAGCACCGCCATTGAGAGTGTCGGCACCCGAGCCACCATCGATGATGTCGTTGCCATCACCGCCATTGAGAGTGTCGGCATCCGAGCCACCATCGATGATGTCGTTGCCATTGCCGCCATTGATGAAATCGTTGCCATTGCCGCCATTGATGGTATCATTCAACCCGAGTCCCGAATACCATCCAGTGACTCCGGCTGATGCCGAAGATGGAGTAATGGCGTTATCAAGGCTATTTCCCGTAACTAGGGGCATAAATTTAATCCTCCTTAACAATTACATAATTTACACCCTGTGCAACTGTATCTGTTTGATTCTGTCGTTTTTAGTTGCACATTGCGTAACTGTTGCCATTGTGCGGCCAAAAGTCTAGAATGGTCATTAATTTTTGTGAATGGTCGGGTCTTCTAACCGAAGGCATTGACGAAAAACACATTGTATCTGTCCTAGAGGCACTATGAAAAAGCTTAAGCAATACTGGACTGCTGAAGCACTGGAAAAAGACTTAGGCGATCCTCTCAATCCCGATAACCCTCTATCCTACAAGCGGGTGATCGAAATTGACGAGAGCGAAGAATTTCCCCACGAGGAAATTCGCTGGTTATACGACTGGAAACTCCAACACTACTACATTCCCACGGATTGCGGCGGTGAATTTACCTCTTTTGAGGAATTTGTCGCTTTTGTGCGGGTACTTTCCCGACGGGATCAAACTATCGGCATCGCTTTTACTACCCTATTCTGGTCGTTTTTAAACTGGATGGCGGGAACCCCAGAACAGAAACAGAAGCTCGCCCGTTTTATCATGGATGACTATGGGGCGATGTGTCTGGGTTACTCGGAAAAGGAACACGGCAGCGATCTGATCAATGGTGATCTGACCGCGACGAAGGTGGAAGGAGGTTATATTCTCAATGGTGAGAAATGGCCGATTAACCGGGCGACTATCTCTGGAGTTTCCTTTATTTTGGCGAAAACCGATGCTAACGGCGGGCCAAAGTGTTTAACCCTATTTATGGTAGATAAACGGCAATTAGACCCCGAAAAATACTATAATTTGCCGAAAATATACACCCATGGCGTGCGCGCCTCGGATATGAGTGGCATTGGTTTTAAAGATTGTTTCGTCCCCGATTCCATGCGTTTACGGGAGGAGGGAGACGGTTTAGAATTAGCCCTGAAAGGTTTCCAGATTACCCGAATGTTGTGCGCGGCTTTTTCCCACGGGGCAGCCGATACCGCTTTGAGAACTACCCTCAGTTTTGCCGTTAATCGGGTAATTTATCAGAAAACTGTGATGGATTTGCCCCAACCCCGGCGCACTCTCGTGGATGCTTTCCTTGACATCCTTATTTGCGATTGCGAGACGATTCCGGCTGCGAGAGGTTTTCATATTATCCCCGAACAGTTTAGCGTCTGGGCTTCGGTGGTAAAATATTTTGTCACCGTCCGTCTGGAGGAGATGGTTAATAGTGTTTATGTGGTCTTGGGATCGCGTTTTTATATGCGAGAAGAACACGAATTCGGCATCTTCCAGAAGCTACTGCGGGATAATTCGATTATCAGTATGTTTGACGGCAGTTCGATCGTCAATCTTCATGCTTTAATCCTACAATTGCGTCCTTTAACCAAATATCGGGCTAAACGCAACTCGCGCACCATGTCGGCGTTAAAAACCCGTTTAGAGGCGATTTTTAGCCTAGAAAAGTCGGTTCCTCCCTTTGAACCCAATAATTTAGAATTATTTGGCCGGGGAATGGATGATTCCCTACAGGGTTTAGAGATTGCCCTTGATATGCTGGAGGGATTGAAAGATTCTCAGGAGGTGGACCGGGAAGTATTAGAAAATCTATTGATGTTGGGTAATTTAGTTTTAGAGGAACTAAATGCTCACGATGAACAGATTAGTCAATCGAAATTCGAGTATGGTCACGACCAATCACCCGAATTGTTCGAGATTGCCAAGAAATACTGTACTTTACACGCCGCTTCTGCTTGTTTACACACTTGGCTTTATAATCGTTCCATCTTGGGTGAATTTTTTGCCCAGGGGGAATGGTTGGTGTTGAGTTTACACCGATTACTGCGAACTCTCCGGCCGCTGCCTTACACTCTGTCTGAGGTGTATATAGAAAATGTTGCCCAAGAATTGCTGAAATTATATCGAGAAAATCAACATTTTTCGATCGTGCCTTTTCAATTAGCCCATTCACAAACTACCGAGGAAAAAACCCATGAACTCCAACTCCAATCTTAATAATCTCGTACAAAATTGGTTAGTCAAACAGTTAGCTGATCAGTTATCTTTGGATGCAAAAACGATTAATGTGACTGAACCTTTAACCCGTTATGGTTTAGATTCGATCGATGCGGTAACAATGGTGGGTGATCTAGAAGATTGGGTAGGTCAAGAGTTACCTTCTACCCTTTTCTGGGATTATTCTACTATTGAAAAAGCGTCTCTTTTCCTAGTAGAAAACTACGATCTTTCTAATCTTTCCGGTGAGGAAACCCCCGCAGAAGTTGCCCCCGTCGCTGAAAAAGCTGAACCGGCCGTTAGTGGTGGCAAAGGTTGGAGTTTATTCGGTCGTCGTTAATTATCAGTTATCAGTTATCAGTTATCAGGTGTAGGGTGGGTTAGGCGACGACAATTTATGCTAGGGAAAATTATCTAGTATTCGCCGTAACCCACCTATATTAGTTATCAATTGGCTCTATTCTCTACTCACCAGTATAGGAATTGCTAAGTACCTAAACAAAATTAATTACCCATTTCTCCGTAAAGCAACAATCGCTGTATTTCTTTTCTGTTGCCCGTTCCGCAGTTCCGGAGTTCCCTCTCAGCACTAGGAAATTTATTTTGTACGACTACTTATAAATTGAAATATACAAAAAAGGGCGATCGCTTGATCGCCCTTTTCTCCCACTAAATAACAAAAATTATCTCAAGATATACACCAGTAAAAACAGGATAATCCAGACCACATCGACGAAATGCCAGTATAATTCTGCCGCTTCCACACCAAAATGAGATTGACTAGAATAGTGATCTTTTTGACGAGAACGCCAGAGAACCGATAGAATTAGCACTAAACCGAAAGTAACGTGGAGACCGTGGAATCCAGTTAAGGCATAAAAAGCGCTGGTGAAAACATTAGTTGTCAGACCGAATTCAGCGTGATAATATTCGTATCCTTGACCACAAAGGAAGATAATTCCCATCAGAGCAGTAATGCCGAACCAAAATTGTAAACCGGCATTATTGTTTTGTTTAATCGCCTTTTGTCCTATGTGCATAACAAAACTACTGGACACCAGAATAATTGTGTTAATTGTCGGTAGGGTTAACTCTAATTCTGGCGTGCCGGCGGGGGGCCAAACGGGTAACATGGTACGGTAGAACAAGAAAGCGGCAAATAAGCCTAAAAAGATGGAACTTTCCGCCACTAGAAACAAAACCACACCGAATAAGCGATGATCTGGGTGGCCATGATGCCCGTGTTCCACCGTTTCGTGATGATAATTGACAGAGAGTTGAGAATCTTCGAGCGTTGAACCTTGCATGATTGAATGTCCTTAGTTTACACGGGAGACGGGGAGTGGGGAGATGGGGGGATAGGGTGATAGGGGGATAGGGTGATAGGGAGATAGGGTGATAGGGAGATAGGGAAATTTCAGCTAAATTCCTCACTACCCCAACACCTAACACCCAACACCCAACCCCCAGGGCTAATCCCCCATAATTATTGGGATTCGGCGCCCACTTCGGCGAGGAGATCTTGTACTGATTCCGCTGCTTCTGATTCCTCCAGATCAATACCGTAATCGTAGGGGCCGGACCAAAGAATCGGCATTTCCTCGAAATTCTCGATAATTGGGGGAGAGGAGGTTTGCCATTCTAGGGTTAAAGCGCGCCAAGGATTACGGCCGGCGGGTTGACCTTTAAAGGCACTCCAGACCATATTAATAGCGAAGGGAATACTCGATATACCGAGAATATAAGCTCCTGCGGTACTAAGAACATTTAAACCCTGAAACTGCACATCATACAGGGCAATACGACGGTTCATACCCAATAATCCCAATTCGTGCATCGGCATGAAAGTTAAATTCAAACCGATAAAAGTGAGAACAAAGTGGATACGACCGAGAGTTTCGTTATACATCCGTCCGGTCATTTTCGGGAACCAATGGTAAACGGCAGCAAACAGGGCCATTGCCGTACCACCAAATAGTACATAATGGAAGTGACCGACGACAAAATAGGTATCGTGGACGTGGATATCGAAGGGAACAGAAGCCAACATAATCCCGGTCAAACCACCGATGAGGAAGGAAGACAGGAAACCGATCCCAAATAATAAAGACGTATTGAGACTGAGTTTACCCCCCCAAAGGGTGGCACACCAACTAAAGATTTTAATGCCCGTGGGAACGGCGATTAACATAGTTGCCGCCATGAAAAACATCCGTAACCAGCCGGGGGTGCCGCTGGTGAACATATGGTGGGCCCAAACGATTAAACCCAAGAAACAGATGGTGAGACTGGAATAGGCGATCGCTCGATAACCAAAAATCGGTTTGCGGGCGTGAACTGGTAATATCTCCGATATCGTGCCGAAAAAGGGCAAGATCATGATATAAACAGCAGGATGGGAGTAAAACCAGAACATATGCTGATAAACCACCGGATCGCCGCCGCCGGCGGGGTTAAAAAAGCTCGTGCCGGCGATTAAATCAAAGGACAAGAGAACGAGAGCAGAAGCGAGAACGGGGGTGGAAAGCAGTACCAGAGTCGAGGTGGCCAGCATTGCCCAACAAAATAGCGGCATACTGTACAAATCCATCTCAGGAATCCGCATTTTCAGGATCGTGGTGATGAAATTAATCGAGCCTAAAATCGAAGAAGTCCCGATCAATAAAAGGCTCAAAATCCACAATTCTTCGCCCCATTTGCCGCTAATTAAGCTTAAAGGTGGGTAGGAAGTCCAACCGGACTGGGGTGCGCCGACAAAGAAACTGGATAATAATAGCAGCCCGCCGGGGGGATTAAGCCAGAAAGCCACAGCGTTAAGACGAGGAAAAGCCATATCTTCCGCCCCAATCATCAGGGGAATGAGATAATTGGCAAAACCCGCCCCAACCGGAACGATCCAAAGAAAGATCATGATCGTTCCGTGCATGGTCATGAATTGGTTATATAGTTCTGGGGAGACGAAATCGGGGTCGGGAGTGGCTAATTCCGTTCGCAGCACTTCCGCGAAAGCACCGCCAATAAAGAAGAAAAGAAAGGCAGTCACCAGATATTGAATACCGATGACTTTATGATCGGTGCAGAAAGTAAAGTAATCTGTCCACTTGCGGTGATGGATCACCTCGGGAACGGTTGCTGGGGTGGTTATTTCCGTTGATGCTGTCATAAGGCCAAGATTTTAGATGACAAGAAAAATTACATTTGCTGCTGATGGGCAACTTGGGCGAGGATTTCAGCGTCGATGCCCATTTCTTCGGTGTAGGGGGTCAAATACTGACTATCAGAGCGATCTTTAGCGGTCATAGCTACGGTTTGATCGCTGTCAACTTCGGCGATCGTATTATCCTGCACCCATTGGTCGTAATCCCCTTGGGAGTGAACCACAAAGCTAGATTTCATGCCACCGTGATAGGCCCCGCAAAGTTCCGCACAAATGATCGGATATTGACCAATTTGGTTGGATGTGAACGATAAAACCGTTTCCTGTCCGGGGATAACGTCCTGTTTTAGACGCAATTGGGGAACCCAGAAAGCATGGATCACATCCCCCGCTTCCATATTCAGTTGCACGGGGCGATTGACGGGAGCGTGCAGTTCCCCAGAAACAATGCCGGTTTCGGGATAGGTGAAGATCCAAGCGTATTGAATACCTTTAACATTGACCACTAGGGGGGGGACTCCTTCACCATCGTAGGAATTGCCGATACCTAGGGCTACTCTGCGATCGCCGCCCAGGGCCATCATCGTGCCGTGGTGATGACCGTGGTGGGCGATTTCTCCTTTGCCACCCTTGGAAATCAAGGGATCGAGTCCGCCGATATTGTTATAAATCTCGAAGCTATAGACGGCAAGGATAAAAACGATTACCGTCGGGATGGCTGTCCAGAAGATTTCTAGGGGGACATTGCCCTCCACCGCCGGTCCGTCGGTTTGATCCCCCGGTTTACGGCGAAAGCGAATCACTATATAAATGATCACGCCTTCAACTATTAAAAATAGTCCCGTGGCGATGGTCATCATCAGATTAAAGATATTATCTATCTCCTGAGCATCTTCGGAAGCGGCCACAGGCATTAAGCCATGATTTTGGCCATACCAGAGACTAATTAAGGTCAAGGCGATCCCGAGTACGAGCGTCAGGATACTGCTGGGAATTTTCACGGTCTTTTCAATATTTTCAATAGTGGCTACTTATTCAAGGCTAAAACATGATTCCCCTATAGATGGGAAATTTAACCAGCATCTTCTGAGAATTTTATCTTTTCTTTGGGATCGTTTTCAGGGAAAGTATTTTAAATAACTAATTTTTGTATCTTATTCTGAGTTTATGTAAACAAATGTAACGGAAATGGCCAGAAATCTAAAGAATATCTAAAAGGTTTTACTTGTCGTAAAAAAACTCATTCACAGTGATAACTAACTGGCAAACAAAGAACGTAGGTTGGGTTGAAGCATGAAACCCAACGCCCGCATGGGTTACGCTACCGCTAACCCATCCTACAAATAATTGTGCCTACCTACTTAACTAACTGGCAAACCAAGCCAGGCTCTTTGATGACAGACTCCTTGAGAACAGGCAAACCGATGACCGAATCTGTTTTTAACCCGACACCCCTAAGAGAAACTGGCAATATTCAGGTGTGGATGCGCCGCTTAGTCTGGAAAATTGCGATCGCTACTTTCGCCCTCATGGTAGTGGGCGCTGCCACCAGAGTTATGAACGCCGGTTTAGCTTGTCCCGATTGGCCTCTCTGTTACGGTCAATGGATTCCCAGTCAGCAGATGAATCTACAGGTATTTCTGGAGTGGTTTCATCGTCTCGATGCCTCTTTGATCGGGTTTAGTACGATCGCTCTCGTCGGTCTGTCTTGGTGGTATCGTCGCCATCTTCCTACTTGGCTGTTGCCCTCTGCGATCGCTGCCTTGGCTTTAATTCTCCTGCAAGGAGTTCTAGGAGGATTAACCGTGACCCAATTACTGCGATTTGACATCGTAACCGCCCATTTAGGCACAGCTTTGCTCTTTTTCTCCACCCTAATCGTCATTGCTATCGGTCTGACTCCCTACCGTGGCACCGGTACAGTCGGGAAACTAACTGGGATGGGAATGGTCGCCACTGGTCTAGTTTATCTGCAATGTCTCCTCGGCGGTCTCGTCGGTTCCCGTTGGGCAGCCCATCAGTGTTTAACGGTTTCCCAACTCTGCACCGTGATGAATAGCCACATTATCGGGGTTTTTCCCGCCACTGTCTCGGTGTTAACCCTAGTTTTCTTCGCTTGGCGAGCTGCCGCTATCCATCCTCTCCTCAAAAAACTAGCTTTTAGCGCCGGGGGATTAGTCGCCCTACAGGTGTTTTTAGGCGTTGCCACCCTGAAACTGCATCTCCAGGTGGAACCCTTAACCATTACCCACCACAGCATCGGTGCGCTATTGGTGGGAACCCTCGTCGCTTTTACCACTTTTGCCCTTCGCGATCGTTCTTTCGCGCCTATAAGCCATCTCTAAGGATTTAATCACGATGACTGGAACTCAAGCCCTTCGCCACCATGATAATTTTTTACAAGTCGCTAAAAGTTATTATCAACTCACTAAACCGCGAATTATTCCTCTACTGCTGATTACCACGGCCGCTGCCATGGAAATCGCCTCTAAAGGTCAGGTTTCCCCCCTCTTACTCTTTCTTACTCTCCTCGGTGGCACTCTCGCCGCCGCCGCCGCTCAAACCTTAAACTGCATCTATGATCGCGACATCGATCACACCATGCTTCGCACCCGCGCCCGTCCTATTCCCTCCGGTCGCGTGCAACCCCTCCACGCCCTCATTTTTGCCCTCGTTTTAGCTTCCCTTTCCCTAGCACTTTTTGTCTTTTTTGTCAATACTTTGAGCGGATTTTTAGCAATGACCGGCATCGCATTTTATATGCTGATTTATACCCATCTGCTCAAGCGTCATAGTGTCCAAAATATTGTTATCGGTGGCGCAGCTGGCTCGATTCCTCCCCTCGTCGGTTGGGCGGCAGTAACGGGCGATCTCGGTTGGATTCCTTGGATTTTATTCGCCATTATTTTCCTCTGGACTCCTCCCCATTTTTGGGCTTTGGCTTTAATGATCAAGGATGATTATGCGGAAGTGGATATCCCGATGATGCCCGTAGTTAAAGGAGAAGAAGCCACTAGCGAGCAGATTTGGCTCTATACTTTAATCGTCGTTCCTTTCACTTTCCTCCTGATTTATCCCTTGGCTGCCTGTGGTGTTGTTTATGGTCTAGCGGCTTTGGTTTTAGGGTTTGTTTTCCTGAAAAAAGCTTGGCGATTAAAACAGAATCCTTTTGATCGAGACATGGCTCGATCGCTGTTTAAATATTCCATTCTTTACATGATGTTATTATGTACAGCTATGGTGATCGATAGTTTACCCATGACCTCTCGTCTCCTCGCTACAATTGCCAGTTTATTCCCCTGTAGTTAATCTCAGTTATCAGTTATCAGTTATCAGTTATCAGTTATCAGTTATCAGTTATCAGTTATCAGTTATCAGTTATCAGTTATCAGTTATCAGTTATCAGATGTGAGTTTTCAGTTCACTGAAAATACTTCCCACTCCCCATCTCCCCCCGCAACGCACACGAAGTGGTCTCCCCACTTCCCAATTCATAATTCATCATTCCCCCCGACTACTGATTGCGACTGAGGGAGTTAATTCGCTCGATTAGTTGCGCTAAGATGTCTTGTAATTGTCGATCTTGATGTTGGGAAAGGTTGATTTTATCACAGCTATAAATAACGGTGGTGTGATCTTTGCCGCCAAATTCTTCGCCAATGCGCGGTAAGCTTAAATCCGTGTGTTGACGCATCAAATACATCCCAATCTGTCGAGCAAAACTAATTTCTCGTCGGCGGGAATTTCCCTTTAGATCAGCGATCGAGAGTTGAAATTTTTCCGCTACTACCGCCATAATAATATCGGGAGAAGTGGAAATTTTGGCCATTGGTGGATTTAAAACCGGCGCGATATTTTCTACCGTCATCGGCAATCCGGAGATAGAAATATAAGTAGTAGCTCGGATTAATGCCCCCTCTAATTCGCGAATATTAGAAGTATAATTAACGGCAATATATTCGATAACTTCTCTTGGGAGACGCAGATTTTCGTACTCGGCCTTTTTTTGTAAAATTGCCATGCGAGTTTCGATATCCGGTGCTTGGATATCGGCCACTAATCCCATAGAAAAGCGAGAAATTAAACGATCCTGTAAACTGGGAATCTGTTTGGGCAAGCGATCGGAGGCTAAAACCACCTGTTTTCCCGCTTCGTGCAGGGTATTAAAGGTATGAAAAAATTCTTCTTGAGTGTATTCTTTTCCTTCAATAAATTGCAGATCATCCACTAATAATATGTCGGCATGACGATAATGATTACGAAAACTTTCCATACTATCTTGACGGATAGCGGTGATTAAATCATTCGTAAATTGTTCCGTCGATACATAAAAAACCTTGGATTGAGGATATAATTCTAGACGATAATGACCGATCGCTTGCATTAAATGGGTTTTACCTAACCCCACCCCACCACAGAGAAAAAGCGGGTTAAATTCCCTTCCGGGTAATTCCGCTACCGCTAAAGCAGCTGCGTGGGCCATGCGATTAGTTGGCCCGACAACAAAACGGGAAAAATTATATTTAGGGTTAAGTTGATTGGTGGGGGATAATTCTGATTCTAAGCTAGTGTGAGGCTGGAAAATAGCGATCAAATCGCCCTGTTGTGCCGTTAGTTGAATCTCGACGGGATAACCGACGATATCCTCCACTACTTCGGCAATTGTTGACAGATAATTTTTCTGAAGATGGTTAAGAATAAAAGGATTGGCAGCCTGAATTACTAAGCGATCGTTTTGCCATTCTTTAACCGTCGCCGTTTGAAACCAAGTCTCGAAAGCGGGACGGGATAATAGTAATTTTAGACGCTCTAGGAGATTATGCCAAAGTTGTTGGGTGCTGCTATCCACGGTTAATTTTGATTAACAAAGTTGCTCTAGTGCTGCTGCGGGGAAACCTTATCAGTTTAGCGAGATTTTGCCGCTCAAGATAAAATGATTTTCAGAGGGAAACAATTAATCTTTAGACAGATGACACAAGTTTTAACAATCACCCAATTAGGAAACCCAATTCTACAGCAAAAAGCACCGGAGATCGATAATCTTCTCGATGCTGACTGTCAAGATTTGATCGATTCCCTGATTACCACCGTGCAAGCTGCCCACGGGGTGGGAATCGCCGCGCCCCAAGTTGCTCGGTCTCTGCGTCTGTTTATCGTTGCTTCTCACCCCAATCCTCGTTATCCCGACGCTCCGATCATGTCACCCACTGCCATGATTAATCCGCGTATTTTGCAGGTGAGCGAGGAAATGGTCAAGGGTTGGGAAGGTTGTCTCAGTGTCCCCAATTTACGCGGTTTTGTCCCCCGTCATCAGTGGATTGAGGTGGCCTATTATGATCGCAATGGTCGGGAAATCCGTCAAGTTTTCAAGGATTTTCTGGCGCGTATCTTTCAACACGAATTAACTCATCGGAAATTTTGGGTCCAGCAATTCTCATTTTAAAAAGTAACAAGTGATACAGACAGAAACAAAGCTTTAAGCAAGCTACAAAATGCGCTCCCGCGAGTGCGACTGCATCGCAGAGAAGTGAGTATATAGAGTATTTATACTCTATATATTTGAAAGATGGGAGAAATCTAGAACAAAAGTTCTCTACATCAGAAAGAGAACCAAATAAAAATTGATGATTGTTGTCTGTTGAGGTAAAATTATTAAGTTGGAAATATTAATTAATCAAACTGTTCTGCGATGACGA
>NZ_JAPZSR010000081.1:0-1628 GCF_027531875.1 Microcystis sp. LE19-84.1B
GTAATTATAGATGAGAAATTAGCAAGAAGAGTTGCCAAAGCTATGGAATTACCCGTCAAAGGAACATTAGGAATTCTCTTGGTTGGTTTTTATGCAGGTTATCTATCTAAACAAGAAATTTTAGATTTATCACAACAGTTAATTAATCATAGAATTCGTATTAGTTCTCCGATGATTAATTGGCTAAAAACAGAATTAGACAATGATCATTAATACCAAATCAATACAAAATAAACTACCATGAAACAACTAATCGTACACATTCGTGACCAAGAAAAAGCAGAAACACTCTCTAAAATTTTAACTGCTTTAGATTTTGTTGACTCCGTAGAAATCATCGAAGATCAAACAACATTATCTGATAACGAGCAAGATTTCTTTGCCTTAGCAGGATTGTGGGAAAACAGAAATATCACCCCTGAATCTATCCGTCAAGCAGCATGGCGAGAAGAAAAACGATGATTTTATTAAAAGTTTAGAACCCTATGAGCCGTCGAATGAATGACCCATCCACATTTCATTGGCGATCGCATTCCTCTCCATCTTTCCACACTCCCTACGCAATCGCAAAAATCCGATAAAATAGTGAATAAGTGACATCCATCAATACAATTTATTACAAAAAATAATTTCTAAGTAATAAAACAATGGCTCAATTACAAATCCTAATGCCCATACTACAAGAATTTCGCCAAGAATTAGCAAAGTTTTATGGAAAACGGTTAGTAAAACTCATCCTTTTTGGTTCACAAGCGCGGGGTAACGCCAATGAGGACTCAGATATTGATATTATGGTCGTATTAAAGGGGCCCATTTCCCCTGGAGATGAAGTGATTCGGATGGCAGACATCGCTACTCAACTAGACCTTAAATATAATACCTTCATTTCTTTGATTCCCATCGCCGATGAAGACTTTGTTCATCGACAAACCCCATTAATGGACAATATTCGCCGAGAAGGGATTGTCCTGTGAACCAAATTTCGTCCTATATCAATCAAGCTAATGAAGAATTAGAAGCGGCCACCCTATTACTTGAAAAAATTATTATCGTGCTTGTATTTCTCGTTGCTATGGTGGCGGTGATTCTTGTCCCATTAATTAACAATGATTAATTAATAATTAATCGGCGAAATTCAGTAAAATAGTAATAGACCAAATTAGAGGGAAAAAATTATCTATGGCAACTACATCCGAAGACGTATGGCGAATCTTAGCTGAATTAGCCACTGCTCAAGCTGAATTAACCGCTGCTCAAAAAGAAACTGAGCTAATATTGAAGGAAGTTAGTCAACAACAGAAGGAAAATGCCCAACAACTGAAGGAAACTGACCTAATATTAAAGGAAGTTAGTCAACAACAGAAGGAAAACGCCCAACAACAGAAGAAAACCGACAAACAACTCAAAGAATTAGGTCAGCAAATTGGGGGACTTGGTGCAAAATTCGGCAGCTTTACCGAAGGACTTGCCCTTCCCTCAATGGAAAAGATTCTCAGACAACGCTTTGGTATGGAAGTTATCAGTCCCAGCGTCCGAGTCAGTAAAGATGGAAAACACCTAGAAATTGATGTCCTTGCCTATACCAATGGTGAGCTAAATACTGCCTATATCGTTGAGGTTAAAAGTCA
>NZ_JAPZSR010000065.1:0-18533 GCF_027531875.1 Microcystis sp. LE19-84.1B
CTTTTCTGACTTTTCTTCAGCTATTTATGAATGTCTGAATGATGCCCACCTGAAACATAAAAAAGAACTGGATTCCTTGCTCACTCTACGATTTCAGAAGTTTAATAAATCTCAGATTATGAACGTCTAAAGTATAGATCATCTAAACTTTTCTGTAATGAGTCGGGAATTTGAACTTGGATGGTACTCATGGTAACTTACCTATTAATCGTAGGAAACCTGAAGGCTCAAAGCGTGGGTTTCATTTTTAACATAGCCACCTTTACTCGATCGATAAATTACGATCAAACCAATTAGATTAACCATCTACTTAACCGTTGGTTTGCGGAATTTGGAGGGAGAGGGAAAATATTCTACCCGTTCATTTTTCAGAGCTTGTGCCATGAAATCGCGCCAAATGGGAGCGGCAAAACCACCGCCGGTGATACCTTTACCTAAAGTACGATTTCGGTCATCTCCAATCCACACTGCGGTGGCTAATTGGGGAACATAACCGACAAACCAGACATTTTTCTCGTTATCGGTAGTACCAGTTTTTCCCGCTGCCGGACGACCGATTTGGGCCGAAGTAGCTGTTCCCCCCTGAATAACTCCCTGTAGGACAGAATTGAGAGAAGCGGTGGCCCAGGGGTCTAAAACTAGCTTCGGTTTGGGTGTATTATCGAGCATGACGTTACCCCGGCTATCAGTAACACGCATGATAAAGGTAGGCTCGGAATGCCAGCCATTACTGGCAAAAGTAGCGTAGGCCCCCGCCATTTCCAGAGGGGTAACATCCACGGAACCCAAAGGTAAAGAGGTGACGGCAATTAAAGGACTCTCGAAACCTAGCAGACGACAGACTTCAATGACTTTATTTATCCCGACACGACGACCAAGAATAACCGCGGGAATATTCAGAGACTGCATCAGAGCGCTACGCAGGGAAACCGGGCCAGAAAAGCCGCCACCGTAGTTTTTTGGGCTATAGAAGCCGCCGGCCTCGCGAAAACGGACGGGAGCATCATTAACCACGGTTTCGGGGGTAAAACGACCACTAGCGAAGGCAGTATAATAAACGAAAGGTTTAAAAGCTGACCCCGGTTGACGACGGGATTGAATGGCCCGGTTTAATTGACTTTTATTGTAATCAACGCCACCGACGAGCGCCTTGACGAAATGGGTGCGGGGATCCACCGCAACTAGAGAAATTTGTAGGTCTTTGGTGCGAATACCGCGACCACGCAAGCTATTATAGGCCCGTTGAATGGTGGACTCGGCCATATTTTGAAAGTCGAGATCAATTGTGGTTTGAATCCGCATTCCCCCTTTAGTTAGGGTTTCTTTGCCAAATTTTTGCCGCAA
This sequence comes from Microcystis sp. LE19-84.1B, assembly GCF_027531875.1. Lineage (NCBI taxonomy): Bacteria > Bacillati > Cyanobacteriota > Cyanophyceae > Chroococcales > Microcystaceae > Microcystis > Microcystis sp. LE19-84.1B. The sequence goes on from NZ_JAPZSR010000065.1 coordinate 1,345, forward strand.
TTCTGCCACCACTGCATCGGTAACGTAGGGTAATTTACTTTCTTGCCAAGCGGTGGGTTTACCCAGTTTCAGCGGTTCTTTTAAAGCGGCCTCTTCCTGTGCGGGGGTAATCCAACCTAAGCTACGCATCCGACTGAGAACCAGTGCCTGTCTTTCCTTGGCGGTTTTATAATTATTAAAAGGACTATAAACTTCCGGCGCTTGGATTAATCCGGCCATCATCGCCGATTCTGCTAAATTTAACTGGGCAGCGGGTTTATTAAAATAACTTTTAGCGGCGGTTTGGACTCCATAATTATTATGACCCCAATAGATATTATTGAGGTACATTTCCAGAATGTCATTTTTGCTAAAAACCTGTTCTACTCGTATTGCTAGGACTGCTTCGGCTAATTTACGGCTAACGGTGCGCTGATGGGAAAGAAAGATATTTTTGACTAACTGCATGGTAAGGGTAGATGCACCTTCCACCACACCGCCACTTTTCCAGTTAGCGACCACTGCCCGACCGATACTATTAGGATTAATACCATGATGGTGATAAAAATGGCTATCTTCGATCGCCATCACGGCGCGTTTCAGATTGGGAGAAATTTGATCGAGTTCCACCACTTCCCGATTCGCTTCCCCGTGTAAGCTGGTCAGGGGTCTGCCTTTAACATCGTAGATATAACTGGTTTCCGTGGGAACGTAACCGCGTAAAATCCTCACATCGGGTAGATTGCGGTAACTAATCGCTAATCCTACCACAGCCCCCGTCACCACGGCCGTGGATACCATCAACAGGCCGAGAGCGGTTCCCCCTGCGACTCTAGAGACTCCTTGGAAAAAGCTATCCGAGTCACTACTGGGTTTCTGCTCTTTATCTTGATTGCCGAGGGTACTGGTGGACACGATGGTTACAATTTCCTTTTTCCAAGAGGGGACTGATCGATTAAACTGGCTTGAAAGTCTATTGTAAAGGTTTTGTTAAAAAATCGAATACTAGCTTACAGCAATTATGGCCGATCTGGCTCTAGTTTCGATCGGCCATGGCAGGGGGATTAGGAGCAGCATAGTTACATATCAGGGACAAAACAGGGTATCGCGGGTATTTCTGCCAGTTATGGGGTTAGTTCCTGTGGCTATCTCACAAAGATATTTTTCCACATCGGAGCGAATAATTGCATCGGTAAAATCGGCCCCGTCGATAATTGCACCTTTGATTAAAATGTTAGTGGCAAAAGCTCCTTCGAGAACGGCATTGGTAAAGTTGGCTCTGGTTAAACGGGCCGATTCTAAATCCACATTTCTCATATTGGCATCGCTAAAGTCGGCCCCCTCCAAGTTGGCCGAAAAAAAGCGTACTCCTTCCAGATTGGCATGACTGAAGTTACTACCGCGCAGATTAGAGTGATCGAAGGTGGAATCGCGCAAATCCTGCCCCGCAAAGTCATTATCGGTCAAATTGCGGTTATTATAACTTAGTGCTTGGGCCGGGGCCAAGCAGGATAATAATACTAATATACTAGCAACCAAGGTTAGTAGAGTTTTGCGAGAAAATTGCGCCATATTGCCACCTGATCAATCAACCTTTTCTATAATAAGCTGTGCTGGATTTAAACCGCATATCGGGAATTTTAGTACAAATGCTCGAACTGGCCGCCCCCCTATAGTTTCTCAACAGGATTTATTATCATTACCCGGCACTCGTTGACAATTATCCCCGGATTTACCAAGAGCGATCGATCTGCTAGATTTTTGATGTTAGATATCTTAGATAGATATGGCTGGTCATAGTAAATGGGCAAATATTAAACGACAAAAAGCCCGGGTTGATGCCAAAAAAGGGCAAACTTTCACCCAGTTATCCCGGGCCATTATCGTGGCTACCCGTAACGGTGTTCCCGATCCGGCGGGCAATTTTCAGCTACGCACGGCGATCGAAAAAGCCAAGGCGGCCGGTATTCCTAATGACAATATCGAAAGAGCGATCGCTAAAGGGGCAGGAACTTGGGAAAATGACTCAGCTTTTGAGGAAATTCGCTACGAGGGTTATGGTCCCGGGGGTGTGGCGATCCTGATCGAAGCACTGACCGATAATCGCAATCGCACGGCGGCGGATCTGCGGGCAGCTTTTAGCAAAAATGGCGGTAATTTAGGTGAAACGGGCTGTGTGGGCTGGATGTTTGACCATAAGGGGGTAATTCGCCTTGAGGGAACTATTGTTGAGGATCAGCTTTTAGAAGCTTCCCTAGAGGGCCAGGCCCAATCCTACGAGTTTTTTGACAGTGAGGAGGAAGGTCAAGGGGTAGAAGTTTTTACTGAGGTGTCTAACCTGGAGAGATTGAATAAGGTTCTGCAAGCAGCGGGATTTAAGGTCAAAGAAGCAGAATTACGCTGGATTCCCACTAATACCCTAGAAGTGAGCGATCGAGAGCAGGCCCGTTTTTTATTCAAGTTAATCGACACCCTAGAATCCCTCGATGATGTGCAATCGGTAACGGCTAATTTTGATTTAGTCGAGGAATTGATGTTAGGGTATCTGTGATCCTAAATTACTAGGCAGTGATCACTGATCAGATTTGAGTTTTCAGTGAGCGGTATGAAGTGAGAGTAAGTAGTTGGACAATCTTGATTAGGGACTTGCGCTTTGATAATGTACCTTTTGGGCGAACGCAGTTCGCCCCTACATTGTGAACAAAATCCGTTACTGTAGGGGCGCAAAGCTTGCGCCCTCCGATCGATTGGGGTATTATTCCCACGCAAGTCCCTTACTGATCACTGATTACTGATTCTGGGCCTGATCAAGAAATAATCTGTCCCCAAAATCCCGTAAAAATTCGGGTTCCGTCTTTGAGAATATGAATTTCTACTTGATCCGATGCCCAATTAATCTGATCTTCCAGAGCGGGATTGAGGACGTGAATCCGTTGATTGCTAGAAGAAACGGGAGAATCGGGAGAATGAATAGCCAGGGATTCCATATAGGCCCCATCCACCAAAATATCTAACTGGGCCAATAATTCTTGAGAGTAGGGCGGTGCTTGGGTTGAGCGCAATTGTTCGATCGTAAATCCCGTGAAGGACATCACATTTAAGCCTTTTTCCTTAACATATTTAGCTAATTCTGTCAAGGCTTTTGCTTGCCAAAAAGGTTCACCCCCGGAGAAAGTTAGGCCGCTATTGCGGGGATTAGCCAAAATTTTGGCAGCTAGAGACTCAACAGTAATTAATTGATTGATCTCGAAGGACCAGGAAGCTTGATTAAAACAACCCCGACACTCGCGAGAACAACCCTGTACCCAGACCACGGCCCGACAACCGGGACCGTTAACGGCGGATTCATCCACATAGCCCATGATATTGAGATGATGGGCGGGAATTTGTGCTAATTCGGCAGCAATAGTCAGACTCATCGCTTATAACCCTCGATCGATTCCTATCTTTTTCATGCTAGAGAAAAAACGACAAAAATCGATCGCTCTGGCCATGATTTTTAACCTTTGACACACATCACCTGCTTGAGAGTGGCGACAATTTCCACTAGATCCGCCTGTTGATTCATCACCTGTTGGATCGGTTTATAGGCCCCTGGAATCTCATCAATAACGCCCTCATCCTTGCGGCATTCAACCCCTTGGGTTTGGGCGATTAAATCATCAAGAGTAAAGGTTTTTTTAGCCAGATTTCTCGACATCAAGCGCCCGGCCCCGTGGGAACAGGAACAGAAGCTATTATGTTCTCCTTTGCCTTTAACAATATAAGATTGCGCTCCCATGGAACCGGGGATAATACCATAATCGGTTTCTCTAGCGCGGACGGCTCCTTTTCTGGTGACATAAACCTCCTCCCCAAAATGAATTTCTTTTTCGGCATAATTGTGATGACAATTAACTACTAAGAGGGGTTTAGTTGGTTTGCCTCCCGCTAGATGTTTTTCAACAATGCGTTTAAATCTAGCCATCATAATTTCCCGATTATAACGGGCATATTCCTGGGCCCATTGTAGGTCATGCCAGTAGGCGGTAAATTCTTCTGTACCGGCTACAAAGTAGGCCAGATCGAGGTCGGGTAATTTACCTTCTGCTAGTTTGGCTAACTCTTTGGCGGTATTAATATGACATTGGGCTAGTTGATTACCAATACCTCTAGAACCGGAATGGAGCATTAACCAAACTTGATTTTCTGTATCTAAACAAATTTCGATAAAGTGATTACCACCCCCCAGAGAACCCATTTGTTTAAGGGCTTTTTTCTCTAGGTTTTGTACACCTCGATGAATCTGTTTAAATTCTGTCCATTTTGGCCATTTGGTCACTTCCCGATCCACTTCTTTATTTTCAGCAAAACCGACGGGAATATTTTCTTCCACATCGAGGCGAATTTTTTTGAGTTTTCCCTGCAATTGTTCACCAGTGAAAGGCATTTTTAGGGCAGCCATGCCGCAACCGATATCGACTCCGACGGCGGCAGGAATTACGGCATCTTTGGTGGCAATCACCGAACCGACTAAAGCACCTTTACCCAAGTGAACATCGGGCATTAAAGAAATGTGTTTATAAACAAAAGGTAGGGAAGCGACATTTTTGGCCATTTGGGTTTCTTGGGGTCCCAATTCATGGCCCGCCCAAGATAAAATCGGTGTCGGGGTGGAAAGTTCCAGAGTTTCGTAAGTCATAGTTTTTATGAAATAATCAAATAAAAAGCCGATACAACCAAAATAACGCAATTGAGATTCTGCGATAAATTAGATAAATTTAGATAAATTGTTATCGGCGATCGTGTTTTAACACAGAGGATAAGCTGTTGACTATCTAAATTACCCGCTCAGACTGCCCCCTGGGACAATTTTTAACTTTTACCGGAGGTTTACCGACTACTGTAATACTACCAAAAAGGTTCGGATACCTACACTATCGAGAAAGCGGGGTTATTTTGCACTATAGAGATAACGAAGGAACTGATAGGGGTGGGTATCGCCTAAAAACCGAGTACAGTTCCGATTCTAGAAGTCACTATAAGTTGTATCGGAGCAGCACAAAGATTATGGGAAAAGTAGTTGGAATTGACTTAGGGACGACTAACTCCTGCGTTGCGGTTATGGAAGGGGGTAAACCCACCGTTATCGCCAACGCCGAAGGGTTTAGAACTACGCCCTCAGTCGTCGCCTACGCCAAAAGTGGCGATCGCCTAGTAGGACAAATCGCCAAACGTCAAGCGGTAATGAACCCGCAAAATACCTTTTATTCCGTCAAACGCTTCATCGGCCGGAAATTCAACGAAGTTACCAACGAAGCCACAGAAGTATCCTACAAAACTCTCCAGGATGGCAACGGCAACGTTAAATTAGACTGTCCCGCCCAGGGCAAACAATTCGCCCCCGAAGAAATTTCCGCCCAGGTACTGCGGAAACTGGTGGAAGATGCCAGTAAATACCTCGGCGAAACCGTTACCCAAGCAGTCATCACCGTACCCGCTTATTTTAACGACTCCCAACGTCAAGCCACCAAAGATGCCGGGAGAATTGCTGGGGTTGAAGTTCTCCGCATTATCAACGAACCCACCGCCGCCTCTCTTGCCTACGGATTAGACAAAAAAGCTAACGAAACCATTCTTGTTTTTGACTTGGGTGGGGGAACCTTTGACGTATCGGTTCTAGAAGTGGGTGATGGTGTCTTTGAAGTTCTCGCTACCTCTGGAGATACTCATCTCGGTGGTGATGACTTCGATAAAAAAATCGTAGATTATCTAGCTGGAGAATTCAAAAAAGTTGAAGGAATAGATCTCCGTCAAGATAAACAAGCCCTGCAACGTCTCACGGAAGCGGCAGAAAAAGCCAAAATTGAGCTTTCTAGCGTTACCCAAGCAGAAATTAACCTGCCCTTCATCACCGCTACCGCCGAAGGACCAAAACACCTAGATACCACTTTAACTAGAGCTAAATTTGAGGAAATTTGCGCCGGTTTGATTGATCGCTGTCGGATTCCCGTCGAAAATGCCATCCGCGATGCCAAAATCGATAAATCTGCCCTCGATGAAGTGGTTCTCGTCGGTGGTTCAACCCGGATTCCCGCCGTTCAGGAATTAGTTAAAAAAGTTCTGGGCAAAGATCCTAACCAAAGCGTTAACCCCGATGAAGTGGTAGCCGTAGGCGCCGCTATTCAAGGTGGTGTTCTCGCCGGTGAAGTCAAAGATATTCTTCTGCTTGATGTTTCGCCCCTGTCTTTGGGTGTGGAAACCCTCGGCGGTGTGATGACGCGGATTATTACCCGCAACACCACTATCCCCACCAAAAAATCGGAAGTTTTCTCCACGGCAGTGGATGGACAAACTAACGTGGAAATCCACGTCCTGCAAGGGGAACGGGAAATGGCCAAAGATAACAAGAGTTTGGGAACTTTCCGACTCGATGGCATCCCTCCCGCTCCTCGTGGTGTGCCTCAAATCGAAGTGGTTTTCGACATCGATGCTAACGGTATTCTCAATGTCACCGCTAAGGATAAAGGTACAGGAAAAGAACAATCGATCAGCATCACCGGTGCTTCTACCTTGCCCCAAAATGAAGTGGAACGCATGGTAAATGAGGCAGAATCGAACGCCTCGGTGGATAAGGAACGTCGCGAACGCATTGAACGCAAAAATCAAGCTGATTCCCTGGTTTATCAAGCTGAGAAGCAGTTGGAAGAGTTAGGCGATAAGGTTCCTCCATCTGAGAAAAATAAAGCCCAAGGGTTGATTAAAGACCTGAAAGAAGCGATCGCTCAAGACGATGATGATAAGATCAAAACCATCCTACCGGAATTACAACAAGCCCTCTACGCGATCGGTAGCAGTATGTATCAGCAAGCGCCCCCTAGCAATCCCCCCGGTGGCAATGATAACAATGGCCCCTCTGGTGGTGCTGGTGGTGGCGATGATGTCATCGACGCGGAATTCTCCGACGCTAAATAAAAATTAAGTTCTTAGCTTCGGGAAGGACACAAGGTAACTTGTGTCCTTTTTTTGTTGCAGCTTTCTTAAAGATAAGGCTGTCACCGAAAATGGCTCTTCTGAGTTTGGTATGCTTCTCGGCGGTTTATCGGGAGCTTAAGGGATTGAAACACCTTTCTAAATTGAATTAATCCCTTGCCGGATAAGGTTTCCAGCTAAGTGTAACATCGATTTGCATAATGAACCAAGTTGACTAAACTATACACGGGGATGTAAACTCGATCGCTTACATCCCCGAAAAATATCAATTAACCATCATTACTATTGTCTTGATTGCGCTTTTTAGACAGCAATACACCTAACCCTAATATTACCATTGCCAAAATTGTAGAAGGTTCGGGAATAGCTATCGATGAACCCACTTGAACTATTTTTATAAACTGACTTTGATTACCAGAATAACTGGCAACACTGCCATCGCTAAAACCAGTTTGAGATAAATCAATATTAAGTACCAGACTAGAATTACCATTGCCGATTACTTGAAAGTGCAATAAACTAAAAGTATCCAATTGATTAATTCCCAGAGGTGAACCAATGCCCGCTAAGGTGAAAGAACCGCCGCCTAAGTTAGTAATTGAACCATTGGTATTGTCTAAGATTCCCGTGCGTCCAACGGGGAAACTAGAGGTAACAAGAGTACTATTGATATCTAAGGGATTGAAAGGATTGTCGATGTTTTGAATTGAGCGAGGATCGAAGGATAAATTAATGGCACTGCTAGTGATACCGACCGGATTAATATCACTATTTTCCATTAAAATTTCTACAAAAAATCTATCCCCTAAACGGAGAGGACTATTAATAATAGTTCCAGGTAGGCCACTATTATCAGTTTTGAGGTTGAATTGAGTAGTCAGACTAGACATAATGTAGTTCTCCTGAGTTAAAAAAGTTAGCGAGTTAAAACAAATGCTACGCAAAGCAGGATTTATTCAAAAACCTGGCAAGGGAAGTCACACTAACTGGGTACATCATCTGTACTCTGGTAAAGTTACTGTTTCTGGAAAAGACAGTGCCGATGCCAAGCTGTATCAAGAAAAAGAAGTAAAGCAGGCAATTAAAGAAGTTAAGAGGAATCAAGAAAATGGCACAAATTAAATATCCCATGGTGATTCAATGGTCTGATGAAGACAATTGTTTTTTGGTTGCATTGCCTGATTTTCCAAGACAATATTGGCGTACTCATGGAGATACTTATGAGGAAGCTGTCGCTAAGGGAAAAGAGGCAATAGAATCGCTAATGATTGCTTATCAAGCAGATAATGAACCCTTACCTGAACCTTTATTTTGTAGGATGGGTTAGGAAGTGCGCTAACCCATCAAAACCTATTGTAATTAACCGGAATGGTTGGGTTTCCTTGGGTCAACCCAACCTACGAAGATGGGGTTTTCTTGGGTCAACCCAACCTACAGAGTTAATCTAAACAACTAACCCAAATTCGGAATTGAAGGGAACTAATTCGGCAAGATTAATTCTTCCATCTCCGGTAATATCAGCAGTAGGATCATAGTTAGTTTGTCCACTAATACTACCAAATAACCCCGGACGTTGTAAGGTGTTTAAGTCGGTTAAATTCACCCGTCCATCGTAGGAAATATCACTGTTAAAGGTTGATTTCCCTGTTAGTTGAATGTTCAAAGCGGAATTGTTTTGAGCATTACTGTTGATGACTAAACCGTTAGCCAAATTGAAGTTTTCTCGCGCTGCTTTGGGTGTATATGCTAAAGCAATACGTCGAGTTTGTCCGGGGTTTAGCAGTATGTCTCCATTGGCAAAATTGGCATCTGTGGTGACATTTTGTGCATTAATAGTAATACCAGCAATAGCGAGTACATCGTTAGTTCCCGATGCGGTATTAGTAATGTCAATGAATTGGGTTTTGTCAGCAAAGTTGGGACGGACAAACAGGCTATCGGTTGCACCTTGTCGGTATTGGGAGAGTTTTGTCCCGAAGGTAACAGCAGTTTTATCTACTACTATTGTACCTTCATTAACGTTGGTAATATTAACGTTAAATGTCTTTTCTGTAGAGAGTTTATAACCGTCGGTTGCTTTGACTCCTAATTGATAGGATATTACTCCACTTTCATAGTCGATGGTATTAGAACCTGCTTGCGTGAGGGTAATTTCTCCGGTGGTTGCATTGATAGCAAAAAGGTTATTTCCTGAGCCATCTTTAGGAGAGGTACTGAGGCTAAAGGTGGGAGTTTGTCCGTAAGCGTCGTCAGTTGCTTCGACTAAGTTACCGGCTACTACTACTGTACCTGCTGCGCTTCTTTCGGCGAGGTTGACGTTGTTAATAGTACCGACGATGGGAGCATCATTGATGATGATATTACGGGTTAAGCTTAAAGTACCATTAGGATCAGCAAATGTGCCATCAGCGAAACCAATTTGAGAAGGATCAAAGGTGACGGTTAGGTTGGAGTTGTCCCGTGTACCGACTACATTAAAGCGTAGCAGACTAAAGCGATTTAATTGATTAACCCCAATAGCTGTACCTTGACTTGCTTCGGGGACTGCACCCCCACTTAAGTTATCAATGAGTCCGTTAGTATTATCTAATGTACCGCCTCGGAATAGGGGGAAACTAGAGGTAATTAAAGGACTATTAACATTGCCAATATCAGCAAAGTTATTGATATTTTGAGCAACATCGGCGGCGAAGCCAAAATCAAGTAAATTAGTGATTAAACCGGCTGCATTGGTACGAATATCACCGACGAGAATTTCCGCAAAGAAGCTATTACCGAGAATAGGATTGTTCCCTGTAATTTCATTACCAACTGTCCCGTTATTATCCTCATACAGTTTCAGTTGGAAGCTGAGAGGATTAACATTATTTAGGTTAATGGTAGCGATACCCGTATCGGTTAAAGCGCCGTCACTGGCTTGAATTGTCAGGTTAAAGGGGTTAGTTTGTGCGCTGACATCATTAGTATCGGTAACGGTGATAACGCCAGTGTTACTAATAGCAAAGGCTTTGATAGTGTCGCCATCAGTATCGGGATTTCCGGCGGTGATACTGTAGGTTAAGGGGTTATTGTCGGGGTCAGTGGCGTTAATTGTCCCGACGACTGTACCGTTAGGACTGGTTTTAGAAATGCTAAACACAGCATCATTAACCACTGGGGGACGGTTGACAGGACTGGTTAGGTTAACAACAATTGCACCGTTTCCTGTGGCGTTACCATCATTCGCAGTGACGGTTAAATTAAAGCTGTTATTTGTGCCAAAATCACCGGGGTCGGTAACGGTAATTACCCCTGAGTTGTTGATGGCAAAAGGACGAGTTCCGTCGTTATCTGTGTCGGTATTACCATTAGTAATACTAAATGTCAAGGGATTGTTTTCCGGGTCGCTGGCGGTGACAGTCCCAACGGTTGCACCGACTGTACTATTGTTAACAATAGAAAAGGTGGCATTATTAACGGTAGGCGGACTATTTAAGTTAATAACCGCATTACCGGTTCCGGTGGCGCTACCATCATTAGCAGCAATGGTCAGATTAAAGCTTGTATTTGTGCCAAAATCACCGGGGTCAGTAACAGTAATTACTCCGGCGTTACTGATGGCAAAAGGACGAGTGCCGTCGTTATCTGTGTCGGTATTACCATTAGTAATAGTGACGGTAAAAGGGTTATTTTCTGGGTCACTAATGGGGACTGTACCAACAGTAGCACCCACCGCACTACTTTTAGCAATGGTAAAGGTTCTATTGGTGACAACAGGAGGTTGATTAACAGGAGGTGTAAATTCAAAAGCACCTATATCAACTGTTGTACCGTTAACGCGAGGATTATTCCCTAAGTCTTGGGAGAGGGGTTCGGTAGTGTTTCCGTCTTTGTCTAAGTCTCGACTGTCTGCGGGGAGGAAAGTATTGCTACCTGCATCTATCGCAGGGGAACCGCTTTTTAAGCGCAAGTCATCGAAGTTGGGATCGACAAATATTGCAGTTGCAAGGGTTAAAGGATCAACGGTGACGTTTCCTGTTCCCGTATATCCTCCCTGTACGATACTATTAGTGATGGTAGCACTCCCTGAAATAGCTGTTCCCCCATGTCCCCAAATGATGCTATTACGCAGAGTAGGGGTAGTTCCCTCATTCCGAATAGCACTACCAGCACTAGAAGCATTACCATAAAAGCTGGTATTAACTAAGGTATTAGCACCACCTCCATTAGTAAAAATTGCTCCTCCTTGACCGGTTGCATTATTACGGCTGAAAGTAACATTAGTTTGGGTAGAACTGCTATTTGTAGAATAAATTGCGCCACCACCACTACTAGCAGTATTTTGACTGAAGCTAACATTAGTCAGATTGGAATTACTGAGAGCATTAGAAGCACCGTTGTTGTAAATTGCCCCACCACCACTAGCACTATTTTGTTGAAAACTATTCTGAATTAGATTAATAGTACTACCCGTACCCGCAGTATTATTGCCAATAAGAAAAGTATTAAAGATAGCACCACCACTACCATTGTTAGCACTATTCAAATTAAAGTTGGCATTAGTTAGAGTAGTATTGCTGCTATATATGTTGTAAATTGCACCACCGCTACCATTAACGCTACTGTTGTTAGTGAAGGTAATATCAGTTAAAGTTGGGCTACTGAAGTAATTATAAATAGCACCACCATCGCTATTTGCACTGTTCTGACTAAATGTGGTGCTATTGATAGTAGGACTGCTACTTGTGTTGTAAATAGCCCCCCCTTGATCACTTCCACTTCCACCTGATGCTGGATCAGTAGTCGTATTCCCAGTAAAGGTTATATTGGTCATTCTGGGATTACTACTGGCGTTAACGATTGCCCCACCTACATTACTAGCACTATTGTTAGTAAAAGTAACTCGTGTTAGATGAAAATTAGTCCCCCCTGCTGTATAGCTACTGGTGTTATAAATAGCACCGCCAAAAGTACCACTATTACTCCCAAAAGTTACATCAGTTAGAATAGGACTGCTACTGGTATTGTAAATTGCACCTCCATTAATAGAACTATTTTGTTGAAAGCTAACTTGATTGAGGGTAGGATTACTGCTACTAGCATTGTAAATCGCTCCACCACGACCGCCAGATGCAGTTGTTCGGTTATTAGTAAAGGTGACATTATTAAGGGTAGGATTGCTACTGGTATTGAAAATTGCACCACCGTCATTTGTGGCTGTATTGTTGGTAAAAGTAGCAGTATTGAGAGTGTGATTACTACTACTTGCGTTATATATAGCACCACCTTGACTACCAGCATTATTGCTAGTAAAGGTCGCATTTGTCAGAGTAGTATTACTATTATTGTTGTAAATCGCACCACCTTGACTACTGGCATTATTGCTAGTAAAGGTCGCATTTGTCAGGGTAGCATTACTACCTCCGGTGTCATAAATACCGCCACCATTAGCAGCACCATTATTACGAAAAGTAACATTAGTTAAGCTACGATTACTTGTTGCACCTGTGTTAAATAATCCTCCACCATTACCGGAAGCATTATTATTATCAAAAATCAGGTTACTCAGAATCGGAGTACCATCATTGATAAAAACACCACCGCCATTATTTTGATCCGTTCCCGTACCATTGGCATTACCTGCTGCAATGGTAAACCCATCTAACACCGTTGTATTATTGGTAAAACTCGCAGTAACAACGTGATAAACATTATCCTGTGCATTCGTTGTTCCTCCAATATCGCCACTTAAAGTAGTGACATTATTGGTAATATTTCGCTGCTCTAAAGTCGTTTCAGTTCCAGCAAAACCCCCATAAACCTTAACTTGGTTTTTCAGGGTAAAAGTTGCTGTTCTGTCAGTGGTTGTTGTCGGTTTATAAGTACCCGCAGCAACCCAAATTTCATCCCCTAATAAGGGTGCAGCATTTAACGCCGCTTGTAAATCAGTAAACGCATTCGTCCAAGAAGTACCACTATTACCCCCCGTCGCTGCCGCGTTCACATAAATAATCCGCTTAGTCGCTGTTGGTGGGGTAGTTGCACCCTCAAACGCGCCAATATCCACACTAGAACCAGCAATACGGGGATTACGCGCTAAATCTAAAGGTGTAGCTTCTGTAGTATTGCCATCTGAGTCAATATCTTGACGATCCGTTGGTAATGAGGCAGAATTACCAGCATCGATCGCAGGAGAACCTGCTAATAGGCGTAAATCATCCCCACTCGCATTAACAAATTTGGGATCAACATCCGTACCATTAAAGACACCGCCCTTAATGATGCTATTGTTCGTATTAATTGTACCGCCACTGTTAAAAATTTCCGGTCCTGTACCACGTCGATCTTGGTTTCCGTAGATAATACTATTACTTAAACCAACGGTACTAGAATTATTAGAAATTGCGCCTCCTCGCGCCGCCACATTCCCACTAAAATCAGTATTAGTGAAATTAGGAAGACTTGATATATTGTAAACTGCACCCCCATCGGCTGTAGTCGCTGTATTTCGGGTAAAAACAGCGTTAGTTATCGTAGGACTACTGCTACTAGCATTGTAAAGCGCACCACCGTTATTAACCGCCGTATTCAGTCGAAAAGTGGCATTAGTAATGAAGGGACTACTCAAACGATTATAAATCGCCGCCCCATCCGTAGCAGTATTAAATTCAAACCGCACATCCGACAGAAAAGGATTGCTACCCTGTTCGTTGTATAATCCACCTCCAGAAGTAGCATTGTTATCAATAAAAACTGTATTTCTGACGGTAGGACTGCCATTATTGACGTACATTCCGCCACCAGTACCCTGATTTCCCGTCGTACCGTTAGCATTCCCCTTCGTAATCGTAAAACCGTCGAGAATTGCCGTGTTATTGGTGCTACTTCCTGTCACAACATGATAGACATTATCGGCAATCCCCGCTACACCAATTTCACCGCTTAAAATCGTGACATTTGTGGTAATATTTCGCTGATCTCGGGCAGTTTCCGTCCCTGCGAATCCCCCATAAATCCCGACATTATTTTTTAGGGTAAAACTCGCGGTTCTGTCAGTTCCCGTCGTGGGTTTATACGTCCCCGCAGACACCCAAATTTCATCAGTAGATTGTGCTGCTGTAATAGCACTTGCTAAACTGCCATAAGCATTATTCCAAGCGGAACCATTACCAGTAGAACCGGATTTAACGTAGATGATAGCCATGATATACCTCGTGTGAAAAAGATATTACAGAGTCAATAGGGAATCCACCCGAAACTTAGTTCGAGTTAGATAAAGTTGATAAGTAAGCGAATAGTGGAGAAAACTGTCTCTAGAGACAGCAAAACCATTAATCAAGCTTGGATGTCAGAAAATTTAGCACTGGTTAGGGATAATGCTTAGATTGTAGAGGCGAATAATCATAAGTCCCGTTTATTTTTTTTTTTTTCATTCATCAGCAGAGCTTATTAAATAAACCATGCAGAGAGAAACTATCTGGTATAATGGCACTCCTGCAAGGATTTACCTAGGGATAAGCCGATTTATGTTGCTAAGGTTATATTTTGATAAACTTTTGTCAAGTTAGCCAGCAAATTAAGTTATTTTGTGATCAGTTAGGTTAGGGAGATGACTACAGCCTTGTCATCGGAGTCAGCCATGGCAATTTGGCCGTTATTGTTGATGGTAAAGACGGAGATACCGTCGCCATCGAGGTTAGGATTACCTGCGGTGATATTGTAGGTTAAGGGGTTATTATCGGCATCAGTGGCGTTAATTGTCCCGACGACTGTACCGTTAGGACTGGTTTTAGAAATGCTGAAAATAGCATCATTAACCACTGGGGGACGGTTAACAGGATTGGTTAGGTTAACAACAATTGCACCGTTTCCTGTGGCGTTACCATCATTCGCGGTGACGGTTAGATTAAAGCTGTTATTTGTGCCAAAATCGCCGGGGTCAGTAACGGTAATTACCCCTGAGTTACTGATGGCAAAAGGACGAGTTCCGTCATTATCTGTGTCGGTATTACCATTAGTAATAGTGACGGTAAAAGGGTTATTTTCTGGGTCACTAATGGGGACTGTACCAACGGTAGCACCCACCGCACTACTTTTAGCAATGGTAAAGGTTTTATTGGTGACAACAGGAGGTTGATTGACGGGAGTTGTAAATTCAAAGGCACCGATATCAACTGTAGTACCGTTAATGCGAGGGTTGCGGACGATATCAAAGGGTATTGTTTCGGTGATGTTGCTATCGCCATCTAAGTCGCGGGTATCAGCAGGGAGGGAGGCGTTACTACCTGCGTTGCTGGTAGGTTATACTAGGAGTCAAATACCTTAAATTGCTTAGTTGTTGAAAAATGACACAATCTTCTTTATATATCAGCACTCAAGTTTTACCCGGTAATAAAATAGAAATTCAAACCCCTGAACTCGCTGTTGGTGAAATGGTTGAGGTTTTTATTGTTCCTTCAACTTCTGAAAATGATCAAGATAAAAATGAATCTGACCCGCTAATTGGTTTGTTCAGAGGTTCTCCAGATTTAGCAACTCAATCTGAAGAAATTTTACAACAGGAGATTAAAGAAAATTCAGGATGGACATGGAAAGAAAAATAACAATAAGTGCTACAGGGTTTGTAGTTGCTTTGCTAAATCAATCAGATATAAAACATAGTGATGTCGTAGCTATTTATCAGAACTATCAGCAAATATTATTACCCCAAACAGTTTTAGCAGAAGTCGCTTATTTAGTAGGTCGTAGTGCAGGTGTTAGCACTGTTGCGGCTTTTTTAAAAGGATTATCTGCAAGTCGGTTTCATTTAATTCCTTTAAGTGAAACTGATGTAATTCGAGTATCTGAGATTTTAGAAGAATACAAAGATAGTCGTATTGATTTTGTTGATGCAACTGTAATGGCGATCGCTGAAAGGCTCAAAATTACGCTTATATTAACATTAGATCAGCGAGATTTTAGATTATTTAGACCTAAACATTGTCAAAGTCTTGAGATTCTGCCATAAGGTCTTTACTATAGTTTTTGATAACAAAGAGACGCAAACTCCGTCGCTTACGTCCCCAATTCATCCTCAATCAAAGTTTACCGATTGGATAACCGAGAAATAACCCGTTTTAAGCTATATCCCCCCCAAGGAGAAGTAAACCAATCACGTTACCGCCTTCGGGGACAGACTGCGGTGGTGGGGGAGGGTTAGCTGGGGAAAATTGGAACTGTACTTCACCATTATAATAATTATAGTAAGCTATTGGTGTGGTATAGCGATCATCGCCCGAAAAACCTTTGGAGCAGTTATAACTTATAGGTGTACCTTTACATAAATATTTTGCTTGTTGCCAAAGATAATACTTTTGATTAGTAGAATCAAAAAATAAATTCCAATTAAAAAGAATGTATCTTTCACTATTCAGAGAGGTAAAAA
This sequence comes from Microcystis sp. LE19-84.1B, assembly GCF_027531875.1. Taxonomy (NCBI): domain Bacteria; kingdom Bacillati; phylum Cyanobacteriota; class Cyanophyceae; order Chroococcales; family Microcystaceae; genus Microcystis; species Microcystis sp. LE19-84.1B. Next base: position 17,699 of record NZ_JAPZSR010000065.1, read on the forward strand.
CAATTCCGTTATAGGTTAGCGGTAGTAAATTATCATAATATTTGAGGTAATAATTTTTATTAATGCTTGGAGTTCCCATCTCAGGAATCAAGCCAGGTGGAGGCACTTGAAACATACTATCTCCCCACGCATCTATCCCTGTAATCCCCGTAACAAGACATTGACTTGTAAAATTGTTACAATCGTTAGTTGTAAAAGTTCCCGCAGAAAATCTGTTACCAATTCCAATTGTAAAATTCCATAACTGGGAAGCCGAAGCAGGATTAGAATTAACAAGAAGCATTCCAGCAGTTGCAAGGGTAACTCCAGAAATCAAGCCTAAAACGTTACTGATTTTCTTACACAGTTTCATCAATTTATTGAAAACCGCGCCACCACTACCTCGGTTAGCATAATTTCGACTAAAAACCGAATCAACAGCAGTTTCTGTTCCGGCAAATCCCCCATAAATCCCGACATTATTTTTTAGGGTGAAGGTTGCATTCCTGTCTGTTCCTGTAGTGGGTTTATAAGTACCCGCAGACACCCAAATCTCATCGCCAGCTTGTGCCGCAGTTAGCGCACTTGTTAAACTGCCATAAGCATTATTCCAAGCTGAACCATTACCAGTCGCACCAGACTTAACGTAGATGATGGCCATGATATACCTCGTGTGAAAAAGATGGTACAGAGTCAATAGGGAATCCACCCGAAACTTAGTTCGAGTTAGATAAAGTTGATAAGTAAGCGAATAGTCGAGAAAACTGCCTCTAAAGACACCAAAACTATTAATCAAGCTTGGATGTCAGAAAATTTAGCACTGGTTAGGGATAATGCTTAGATTGTAGAGGCGAAT
>NZ_JAPZSR010000410.1:0-10536 GCF_027531875.1 Microcystis sp. LE19-84.1B
TCTAAAAGGTGTAGTAATTGCGGGTATATTGCCCTTGAAAATGCCGTTAAATATTCGAGAGTGGGATTGTCCAGACTGTGGGACTCACCATGACCGAGATGTTAACGCTAGTAAAAACATTTTGGCCGCAGGGCTTGCGGTGTCAGTCTGTAGAGCGACCTGATGACCAGAACAGAGTAAATCTGTTAAGGCAGGTGCGGAACCCCGCAAGGGAAAGAAGCAGAAACCTAAATCGTGAGGTTTGGGAATCACCGTCCGTTTACGGCGGTGAGGATGTCAACAATCTTGTCAAATTTTTGATTAACGTCCCTTTGTAGATTGTCTATTTTTCCCTCGATCCTGGTCAGAATAGTTTCTAGGGAATAAGTGACGGTTTCTCCTGACATTCTGGTAAACTCCCCTTAGTTTTATCTTGCTCCTTCTCCCATTCTCGCTTTATCCATGGGAGACTACCCTTTATTATCACCCCAAAATATAGCGCCGGTGGTTGTTTCCCCAGCAGATACCGGCATCTGTCCCCTTTTGTCGATTAAATTTGTTAGATTTTGGAGGAGAAATGTTAACTTATTTTAAAATTTATGTTGAGCAGCACTGCTACCTATCCCGTCGGGGGAACCGATATCGATCGCTTTGATTGTCGTCAAGTTTGGTATCCTATCTACTACGTCAAAGATTTAGACAAAAAGCAGCCCCAACGCTTTACTCTACTAGAAGAGGATTTAGTGATTTGGTGGGACAAAAATCAGCAAGAATGGCGAGTTTTCGAGGATAAATGTCCCCATCGCTTGGCTCCTCTCTCAGAAGGTCGTCTGAACGAAAGCGGACATCTAGAATGTCCCTATCACGGTTGGTCTTTTTCCGGAGGGGGAAACTGTGAATTTATTCCCCAACAACCGGAAAACAGTCAAGCTAACACTTCTCGACGCGCTTGTGTGCGGTCTTTTCCCACGGCTATCCGTCAGGGATTATTATTCGTTTATGCGGGTAATCCCGAAAATGCTCCCCTGACTGCGATTCCAATTATTGAACCCCTGGAGGAGGATGGTGATGCTTGGATTTGTTTGGATACATTTCGAGATCTACCCTACTCAGCCGTCACTTTAATGGAAAATATTATCGATTCTAGTCATATTCCCTATACCCATCATCTCACCATCGGTAATCGGGCCAATGCCGCTCCTATGGAATTAGAAATTATCGAGTCCAATCGTCAGGGATTTAAGGGAATTTGGCCCGAAGGACCGCGTAAAGGTCAATTAGGTCAGCAATACAGCAATTTTATCGCCCCCGGATTAATTTACCACGATCTCACCTCGGAAAAGTTCGGACGGACTTTAACCGTAGTCTATGCAACTCCCATCCGTCAGGGAGAATGTCGTCTCTTTGCGCGTTTTCCCTTTAAATTTAACTCTAAGTTGCCGAAATTCTTCATTAAGCTTACCCCTACTTGGTATTCCCACATCAATCAAAATGCTATTCTCGAAGATGATCAGATTTTTCTCTACTATCAAGAGCGTTATCTGCAAGCTCAGGGAGGTAGTCAGAATTTTAGTCAAGCTTGTTATCTCCCCACCAAAGCGGATTTATTGGTGTTTGAGTATCGCAATTGGGTTAATCAATACCAAGCTGATCCTTTCGCCGGTCAACCTTTTCCCTCCCGACAATCAAAAGAGATTCTCCTCGAACGCTATCACTCCCATACCAAAAATTGTGCTGTTTGTCAAGGGGCTTTAAAAAATATTAATCGTCTGCGGGGGTTAACATTAGCGATCGCTATTATTCTTGGTCTATCTTTACCACTTTTAGCTCTAATTTTCGCTCAATCGGCCCTTGTTCCCGTGACAGTGCTGACAGCATTAACTGTAATTATGGTGGCAGCTTGTTGGCGCTTGGGAGAACTGAAAAAACAGTTTTATCAAGGACGGGAATTATTGCCGAGAAATACCGGTAAAAAGCGATAAAGCTCCCGAAAAAGAGCGGAAGTTAGGGAATCTGTTCCTCATTATCGACTTTGGGGGTTTGGTTTTGGAGAGATTGCTGAAGTTCTTGCCAGCGAGTTTCTGCCAGTTGTTTTTGTGCCTGCACTTCTCGGTCATTGGAACGATAACGAAGTGATTCTTGATAAGCTTGAATCGCTCGCTCGTATTGACCGAGTTTAAACCAACTATTGCCTAAACTTTTCCATGTTTCGGGGTTATCTTTTTGTCTTTGAATCGCCTGTTGATAGGCATTTATAGCTTGGTAATTGTCGCCTAAACGATACCAAGCGTTACCGATACCGATAAAAACTTCGGCTTTTTGGGAAGAAATGCGGCGAGCTTTTTCGTAGGATGCGATCGCTTCTTTAAATCTTTCCATTTGATGAAGTAATATCCCTTGATTTAACCATGCTTGATAATAATTAGAATTGGCTTTAGTTGCTTGAGTAAATGCCTCCAAAGCTTCGGGTTTGCGGCCTAATTTTTGCAGAATAATCCCTTGACTATAGTGAGCTTGGGAAAATTGGGGATTAAATTGTCCAGCTTTGCTATAACTTTCTAAAGCCTCATTAATTTTATTTAATTGATACAAACTATTACCTTTTTGATACCAAATTAAGGCATTATCCGATTCGATCGCTAGAGCCTGATCGTAGGCTTTAACTGCCCCTTCATAATCCTCAAGATTTTGTAATGACCAGCCTTTTTTATACCAGGTTTTGGCATCATTTTGCTGAAAAGTTAACAATTTGTCAAGAGCTTTTTGGGCGGCGGAATATTGTTGCAGTTCTAGATAGATATCGGCCTTACCTTGCCAAGCTTGACTAGCGGCAGGATTAAGAGATAAGACCCGCTCAAAACTTTCCAAAGCCTCTTGATTTTTGCCTAATTTATCTAAAGCTTGCCCGCGACCGAGCCAAGCTGGCCAAGCGGAATCTGGGTTAATTTGAATAGCTTTTTCGTAGATAATTAAAGCTTCCGAGTATCTTTGTAAAGCTAATAAAGCATCAGCTTTTCCTTGGAATGCCTCAAGATAATCGGGATTAATTTTTAAGGCTTGATCATAGTAATTGAGGGCATCGGTATAGCGTTTGAGTTGATAAAAAGTCTGACCTTGTTGATAGTAACGAAGAGAATTACGAGAATTTTTCCAATAGTCAAAACCCAGATAAGAACCTGCTATTAAGCCAATTGTCCCACAGACAGATAAGATTTTTTTTAACCAAGATTTCCCTTGACGAGCAACTTGATCTTGAGATTTCACCACCTGGGTAGTTTTCGGAGCGAGATGATGAATTTTCCCTAATTTTCTCAGATCGATTAATGCTTCACTGGCGCTGGTATAACGCTGACGAAAATCATAGCGGATCATGCGCTCGATAACATAACTAAACTCGGCGCTAGTCATGGCCAAATGTTGCCAGAGAATTTCTCCCGTGCGAGCATCCAGTGGAATCTCTTCGGTATCTTTACCGGTTAAAGCTTGTAATCCAATAATACCAGTGGCATAGATATCGCTACTAAAACGCGGATAACCTTGGGCCTGTTCACTGGGGAAATAACCAGGGGTACCAATAGCGATGGTAGAAACGGTTTTACCTTCTTTAACCACTTGAGTGCTAATTTGTTTGACAGCACCAAAATCAATTAAAACCAATTGATGATCTTGGCTGCGACGAATAAGATTGAAGGGATTAACATCGCGATGGATCACCTGTTTCTGATGGACAAATTCGAGAATTGAGAGAATTTCTGTTAATAAAGCCACCACTTTCCCTTCATCTTGCCTATAGACACCGGCAGTAATTTCTGTGGCTAAATCTTCCCCTTCAATGTATTCTTGCACTAGGAAAAATTGCCCATTTTCCTCAAAATAAGCAAATAAACGGGGAATATGGCGATGAATGCCCAATTCTTGCAGGATTTTCGCCTCGTTTTCAAAGAGTCGTCTAGCGATGGCTACAGTTTCGGCATCCTGGCACTGGGGTTTAAATTGTTTGATCACACAACGATTTTGATTGGGTAACTGGCGATCGCAGGCCAAGAAAGTCTGTCCGAATCCCCCTTTTCCCAATTGACGGATAATTTGGTAGCGATGACTAAGGATTTTTCCGGCAGCGAGTTCCATAGACGATGGCAATCTAGGGTTTTTTACTATTCTAGGCTTTTCGGCTCTCTTTTGCGGTCGATGGACAAAATGCGGAAACTTTCCCATTCTACTTTTTTCCCTATAGAGAGGGAAAAAATTCCCTGTTGAGGGGACTGACATGACGGACAGAAAAAAATAATCTAGAAACAGAGAAAGTTCACTGTCGTTTTTTGAGAGGATAACCGCTATGTCTATCAATCCTGTTACTAGAGCCAGTACAGCCTTACTGATTACCCTGCTCATGGGTTCCATGTCCGGTACTTTTCCCGTCCTCGCTCAAAGTAATATTAATCGGCAAAGTCTCATCGCTCAACAAGTCTCGATTCCGGCGGGAACAGTTATCCCTTTGAATTACGAGAAAGCCGATAAAATTTTAGTTTCTAAAAGTGATGTTATTCCTCTGACTTTAACCGTAGCCAGAGATATTCGTAACCGGAATGGGATTGTGGTGATTGCAGCGGGAAGTGAAGTCAAGGGTACTTTACAAGCCGTGGGCCAAGGTGTGCGGTTTATTGCCGATGAAATTCGCCTCGATGGGGGCAATCGCACTATTCCCCTCAATGCTAGTTCGCGATTAATTACTACCACTGAAACCGTGCGTAAAGGGGCAAAAACTCAAGATATCTTAGCGGGAACCGTCGCCGGTGCGGGGGCAGCCACAGCGATCGCTGCTCTTACGGGCGATCGCAAGATCGAAGTTCTCGATGTCTTAGCGGGGGCAGCCGTGGGAACCCTTGCAGGATGGGGTTTACCGACGGCGGGAATTGTCGGTGGTAGTTCCGTGCAGTTATACTCTGTTAACCCCGATCGAGATTTAAATATTACCCTGCAATCGCCCCTAGTGATTAGAGATTAGTTAGGGTCTGCTGGCGGACTTGGTGTCAACTAATTGGTTTAAGCTGCCCGCGCCTTTAAATTGCTTGTTGAGACGAGACAAGAGACAAGAGACAAGACCCCCCAACCCTAGGGTTGGGTAGGGTTGATTCATGAATCAACCCTACCCTCCCAACCCTACCCGACATCGGGGTGGCAAGGGGTGGCAAGGGGGGGTCAGCTAATCTAAGGATAGGCGGTTAAGATGCGTCTTAGTTTAATCGGAGCGATCGATTTGTTAGATTTTTAATAGTCGGTCTGTGAACCGATGGACAGAAACAGTCAAAACATCAGAATTTAGAGATCAAAGTATGAAACTTCCTACAGGGTTACGGCGAACTATTACCCATGCTTTGGCAACTTTTCTGGGAGTTATGCTCGGTTTTAGCAGTTTAGCGGCGGTAAATGCTCAAAATCTGCCCACTGCTGCCGCAGAGCTGCCCAGAATCCCCCCAGAGATGACGGCGGAAAGTTTTGTCGCTAAGGCAGTGGCGCGCACGGGTGCGGCGGTGGTGCGAATTGACACCGAAGCAATCATTACTCGTCCCAATAGCCCCTTTTTTGATGATCCTTTTTTTCAGGAGTTTTTTGGGGAACAGTTTCGTGTTCCCACCCAGCAGCGAGTGGCAGGCCAGGGATCGGGTTTTATTATCGATGGCAGCGGTTTAATCTTAACTAATGCCCATGTGGTGGATAATGCCGATAAGGTAACGGTAACTTTAAAAGATGGTCGCAGCTTCAAGGGGGAAGTCCGCGGTACTGATGAGATCACTGATTTAGCCGTGGTGAAAATTAATCCCCAAGGGGAAAATTTACCTGTAGCCGTCCTCGGCAATTCCTCCTCCATACAAGTGGGGGATTGGGCGATCGCAGTAGGCAATCCCGTCGGTCTAGATAATACGGTAACTTTAGGAATTATTAGCACGATCGGGCGCTCGGCGGCTAAGGCGGGTATTCCCGATAAACGCATTGATTTTATCCAAACCGATGCCGCTATTAACCCGGGTAATTCCGGCGGTCCTTTACTCAACGCCCAAGGGGAAGTCATCGGCATCAATACGGCGATTCGTGCTGATGCCATGGGCATCGGTTTTGCCATTCCCATCGACCGGGCCAAGCAATTACAAGCGACCCTAGAATCAGGTCAAAAGGTGGCCCATCCCTATATCGGTGTGCAGATGGTTAATCTAACTCCCGATTTAGCCCGGGCCAATAATCAAAACCCCAATTCTCCCCTGATCGTGCCAGAAGTGGCGGGAATTTTGGTGGTGAAAGTCCTACCCAATACCCCCGCCGAAAAAGCTGGGATCCGTCGCGGGGATGTGATTGTCACAGCTAATAATCAACCGGTTAGCGATGGCGGTGAGTTACAGGAAATGGTGGAAAAAACCGGGATCGGTCAATCTTTACCCCTAAGAATCAGAAGGGGTGAAAGGGCGATCGATCTCACCGTAATCACCGCCCAAATGTCGAATCAGTAATCGGCAGTCAGTGATCAGTGATCAGTTATCAGATGTGAGTTTTCATACCTTGATTGAGCAGGGACGAAAATCTTTTCAGGACTCGTAGCGTCGTTGACACTCCCCGAAGCACTCCTGCGAGGGATTCTTCATTCACGGGGAGATGCCTTGCAAAAGCAGTGCCTTTACTTGGTCTTACTCTCCCTCAGCAAAGCAGTAGCGGTATGCCCTACCGCCAAAATTCGTAAACCTTCCGGGGTCGAATAATTAAAGTCAGTAAGAGAGTCGCCTCTCCTACTGCTCTACAAAACGGAACGTGACAATTTCTCGTCATTCCGCTCCTCAACTACACGGGGTTTGTCATTCCTACGTCATTACCAACATATCCTTTACCCAGATGTAATTATCTGGTATGGGCGGTTCTGGCTTGACACTATTGCAGTCAGATTTGTTGCCTAGACTGCCATCATTGGCTGTCTTTTCATCATGGCAATGTCGATGAAGAAGTTGGAGGTTATTGTAACTGTTATTCCCCCCTAGTGATTTAGGGGTGATGTGGTCTATCTCCATTAAATCCCCATCTCTTAAGAAGTGTCCACAGTGAGTACATTTCCCTTTTTGCTTTTTCAACAGTTTTGAAATTTCTGTTGGCATTTCGGGATGAGTCCCCATTCTTGAACTCCAATAAACTAGGTTTCCATCGTAGGGTGAGGCGTTCCCTTTGACCTTCACATAGCGTCGGATTTCCGTTTCTCTATGTTCGTACAACCTTAGAGGATTATTTTCTTCTCTGGTTGTGAAAGCCCAGTTATTGCCACCTATTGTGTGAAAGTGTCTTTTAGAAATCCACTTTCTTCCTTTGTTTCGATGGCGTTTTATCCCCCATTTGATGAGTTTATGCCCTAGGATGTGGGTTAATCTTTCAAAGATTTTCTGACTAACCACTGTTGAGAAGTAATTGCACCATCCTCTTATTACAGGGTTTAACCTTTTAATGAGTTCAGCTTGGTTGATTCCCTTGCTGGTGTTTATGATGCGTTTAAGTTCTCTATAGTGTCTTATTTGACTCTCTTTGTTAGGGGTTATTATTGTTTTGAAACCAAGCAGATTACCTCTGACTTTTCCCGAGGTGTATTTACCGACGGGAAATTGTCTTATATTAAACCCTAGAAAGTCGAATCCAGCTTGTTCGCTTTCATGTTCTCTCAGTGTGTGGGCTATTCTTGTTTTACTTGGTTTTAACTCAAGTCCGATGTTTTGTAACCATCCCTCTATTTCCTTTTTGATTAGGAGAATAACCCCTAGGTTTTCATGTAGTACCACAAAATCGTCTGCATATCGGATTAAGGTCACTGATTTTATTTTGTCTCTAACACTCATTTGTGTCCCGTCTTTGCGTTTCATGTCAAATGAGGGTGCTAGATTCATAACCAATTCCTCTAACCCATGAAGTGCTATATTTGCCAATAATGGCGATAACACTCCGCCTTGCGCTGTACCTTCTGAGGTTGGGAATAACTGTTTGTCGTCTATGACTCCTGCTTTTAACCATGATTTGATTTGTTTCCTCATGGTTGGGTAGGTGTTAAGTTTTTCTAACAGTTTTTGATGGTCAATGCGGTCAAAGCATTTAGCTATATCTGCATCAAGAACATACTTGGCCTTTTTGTTAATGGCTTGGAATATCCCTGCTATAGCATCGTGACAAGAGCGTCCTACTCTAAATCCATAGCTGTTAGGCTCGAATTTGGCTTCCCACTCTGGTTCTAGTACCAGTTTAGCTAGTGCTTGTAAGGCACGGTCTTTCATGGTAGGTATTCCTAAAGGTCGTTTTTCGCCGTTGGGTTTGGGAATCCATACTCGGCGTGTGGGTTTGACCTTTGTTCCCAAGTTTAGTTCAGTCATTAGGGTTAACCGTTGTTTTGGGGTTAGAGATTTAACTCCATCCACACCTGCGGTTTTCTTTCCTTGATTGTCTTGGGTTACTCTACGCACCGCTAACGCTTTAGCACTGTAGGACTTTAACAATAATTTTTGGAGTCTGTGAACCTTCTTGACATCTCCACAACTAGACGCTCTGAAAATTCGTTTTTGTAACTTAAAAACCTGACGTTCAACCTTTTTCCAATTGATGTCTTGCCAAGTCTTCCATTTATCCATCTGTTGAACAGTGGTCATAACTTTTACATTACTACTTACAACTTTTCATTCCCTGTAATCGTGAGTCCGTCTGCCTATCCTATTCGTTACAAATAGGCGTTGGCTTTTGACTCAATCTTTCCCTACTATTACCTGCTGTATTGCCGAGTTTTCGTCTTAGCTGACTGCTCTTAGTTTTCGACCTTTACTAAAGAGTAATAATCGGGTTACTTCGTTCCTCATAACCTTTGGTTTGTTCCCTTTAGGATGTCATCTTTTTACCGAGTTTTTGGGTAACGCTTGGTATATCGATACAAATCCTTATACCACCCTATACTATTGACCTTTTGGTACTGGCAGTGTGTCAGCCTTATTTCACTGCTTCGCCGTAACGGTAATTCGGACGATGACTTAACTTTCGTTATCCATAGGAACTTGCTTACGGTTGACTTATTTAGGCTATAAGTCGCTTTTTCCGCTCGATTCCCTGCTTTACGGATTGATGGCTAGTCGCTACCGTAAGGGCGTTTGCTTTCATTCCTGCGTCTGGAAGGTAAGACTTGGGGTTTCTAGGATACTAGCCCTCACTTACAAGGTTATGAAGTTGTCATCTGCTGAGGATTAAAGTGCGTACTCAACCCAGTTAGGGTTACTCAACAGAAGCCAGTCATCCCCCTATTTCTAGGTTTCGACTGAACGAATCGCACTTAATTGCGGCATTGATGTCTCTATCGTGGGTTTCTCCACACTTAGGACATTGCCAACTACGAATATCTAAACAATTAGTCCCCCCATAGAACCCCCTTGAGCCATCTTGCACACTTTTCTCTTTTTGTCAAATTTTATGTTAAGAAAGATGTGACTAATGGATAGCTTTCAAGGGGGGCAGGGGGGATCAAAGACAAAATTTATCTTCCGACTAAGCCAATATTTCCCAGACAAGTAGATAAATTGGCTCCTGTGACTCCACCGATGGCAGGAATAACAAAATCGAGCTTTTTAGCCATATTTTTGCGAAATAATCAATTTAGTCATCGGGTTTCTCCTATAGAGTGTAGCCTAGTTTGTTATCGACGACTGACTCCCCAAAGTGGTACTTTTCCCTCCTGCCCCCTGCCCCCTGCCGACCGCCTCTTTCAAGTCAGTCCCGATGAAAAAATTTTCACCCCCACAGATGAAAGAGGTTTCCTTCCCCACACCCCCAGGGTTGATTCAAGGTAGGGTTGATTCAAGGTAGGGTTGATTCATGAATCAACCCTACCCACGCACCACACCCCACACCCTCTTTCAAGTCAGAGGCAATCAGGGCAAAATGATAAGTATTTTATATGCAAATACCTTCAATGCTTAAAAATATTTAAATTTACAATCGGTAATATTTATTTTTACTTAAGAATTTATTGAGAATAATTTTTATTTATTTACGAGGTTGCAATACTTCCAGCGATTCTGGTATAATTTTGCATTATGCTATGATGGCCTTTGTTGTAATTTTTAGGGTTTTAATGGTCTGGGTTATCTTAAAACCCTTGTTAAATCTAGATTTTTCCCTTGAGCAAAACCAAACACTTTCGCCAATTATCCCTTTTTTCCCGAACAACGTTGATCTAATTTTTGTGTAGTTTTGTTGCAAAGTCAAAATTTTTTTGACAAAATGGCTAAATTGTGCTAAGGAGATAGATTGTTGATAGGTGGCCATTCAAACCGAGGCAATCAATAATTAGGACTTGCTGAATAAGTTTGTTGGTGGGGTTAGGAGTCGGTGGTCGGGAGGGGAAGTGAGAAGATCAGACAGAATTTGACATCCTCGCCGCCCTAAAAGTGCGGCGATTCCTAAACCTCACGATTTAAGTTTCTGCTTCCACCACCGTCGCATACCACAGTTAAAAAACCATGTACTGTCTTACACAGAGTCCACAGACTTTCGCCCCATTTC
>NZ_JAPZSR010000480.1:0-2963 GCF_027531875.1 Microcystis sp. LE19-84.1B
TAAATCCTTATCTGGCAAGAGACTTAATTGATTAGTTCGCTCTAGAGCAAAAACAATTGACAAAAATCGCTAAATGCCTTTCTCTATAAGGGTTCCATCCCTTATAACCCCCGTCCATTGCATAACACAAACCGAAGAGCCAGGAATTTTTACCAATTTTACAATCTTTTGACGAAATTACTATAGATAAAGATATTCCTTTAATCTCTAAGGAAGACTTGTTAGAACTAATCGAGCAAATCGAGGTAAATAAAGGCAAAAAAGAGCCAAGACTAGCGAGTTTATATGCCAGTTTAGCTAAGATTTATAACCATCGTTTATTAAATCTGCCATTGTCAGATTATCGTCAGGAACTTCTGCTTGCGATCGAGTATTATCAAAAAGCGATCGATTTACAAAAAGAGTTAAATCTAGAACTTGATTTAGTTGCGAGTCTCGACTCATTAGCCAGTATTTACTATTCCCTAGGAGAATACCAAAAAGCGATCGAGTTTTATCAACAGTCTTTAGCAATCACACGGAAAATCGATGATCGAGGGGGTGAAGCGTCTTCCTACAATAATTTAGGCAGTGTTTACTATTCCCTAGGAGAATACCAAAAAGCGAGCGAGTTTCATCAACAATCCTTAGCAATCAAACGGGAAATCTCTGATATAACAGGAGAAGCTTATTCCTATCTAGGTTTGGGGAATGTTTACGGTTCCCTAGGAGAATACCAAAAAGCGAGCGAGTTTTATCAAAAGTCCTTAGAAATCTTTCAGGAAATGGAGTATATCATAGGAGAACCAAAGACTCTGTTTAATCTGGGACTTACCTACTATAAACTCGATCGTATATCGGAAGCGAAAGAAGCATATCTTCAAGCGCGGAAATTATTTCAAGCATTGGGGTTAGCAGGATATGTTCAATATTGTGATCAGGCAATTCGGCAATTATAATTACCCAGTCGCAATCGAGTAAAAATTTGTTGCTTACCCCTTGACTTTTGCTTGTTTTAATGATAGGAATTACTGGACTTGATTGCTTATCTCACCCGATTTTAAGCCAAAAATCCTTAAAAAACGCTATAACGTTCCTCTAACCAGGGATCACCTCGTCGATGGTAGCCATTACGTTCCCAGAAACCCGATTGCTCTCGATCGAGAAATTCTAAGCCATTAATCCATTTAGAACTTTTCCAAGCGTAGAGATGGGGAACAACTAAGCGCAGCGGACCACCGTGGTCGGGGGGTAAAGGTTGACCAAACAGTTGAAAAGCGAAAAAATTATCCTCGTGCAGGAACTCCTCTAGGGTCAGGTTAGTGGTATAACCGCCATAACAGTGTTGCATGACGTGGGTAGCTTCCGGCAGCAGGTCAATTAAGGTCATAAAATCCGATACCTTAACTCCCGTCCAAGTCACATCTAATTTTGACCAACGGGTGACACAGTGAAAATCCTTGGTAAACTCCGACTGCGGTAGGGCCATAAAATCCGACCAGTTAAAAGTTTTAGTCGTGGCCACCTTTCCCCAAACCTTGAATAACCAGTTCTCGGTCTTGATTTGGGGAGTATCCCCGTAGGTAAGCACAGGAAAACCACTAGCGAGATATTGGCCCGGAGGAACTCGGTCTTTATCGGGAGATGCTGGTTTTTTAAAGAATTTGCCTAACATTATTTGAGACTCGCGACGAAAATTTTCAACAAATCTTAAAATATTAGGGAGCGAAAAGGTCTTCTATACCTCACTCCCCACCATCAAGTTATTCCTCGTCTTCCCCTTCTTCTTCCTCTTTAGTGGGATAGACAAAGCTGTTAGAACGACCAGAAAGGACAGATTTACCCAAAGATAAGGCTTTTTGCGCTTCCCGCTCCGCTTGCTTTCTCCAGTGCGCTCTCCGTTGGTCGCGCTTGGCATTTGAGGTTTTCTTCTTGGGACAAGCCATAGTATTTTAACGATAGTTATAGACTCACAACCTTTCTATTCTACTCCCTATTTCCCTAATCGGCTCGCTCACTTGTCTGATTCCCTTGCTCACTACTGCCCAAAATATTGATAAAACTTAATAATTATCATTGGCTTACCTATTTATGTTTAAAATCCTATATAGCTATGTAGTCAAGTAATTTCCATCATGGTAACTACCGTCGAACCCCCCTCCCAGAAAAAAGCTGTTCTACGCGAAACTATCCTCACTCCTCGTTTCTATACCACCGATTTTGAGGCTGCCGCTAATTTTGACCTTTCTGTGCAAGAAACCGAAATCAAAGCGATGTTAGAGGAGATGCGGACCGATTATAACCGGCATCACTTTGAACGTCAGCAAGGATTTGAGAACTATCAAGATAATCTCGATGAAAAAACGAGAAATGCTTTTATAGATTATCTAGAACGCTCCTGTATCTCCGAATTTTCCGGCTTTTTGTTATTTAAGGAACTGTCTCGACAACTAAAAAGCCGTAATCCCTTGTTAGGGGAGATATTTCATCTTATGGCTAGAGATGAGGCGCGCCATGCAGGATTTCTCAATAAAGCCATGGCTGACTTTAATATTTCCCTCGATCTAGCCAAAATTACCAAAACCCGTACCTACACCTTTTTCCCCCTTGAATGGGTTCTCTATACAGTCTATCTCTCCGAAAAAATCGGTTATTGGCGTTATATTCTCATTTATCGTCATTTAGAAGAACATCCCCAGTATAAATTTAATCCTCTCTTTAATTACTTCGAGAGTTGGTGTCAGGACGAAAATCGCCACGGAGATATCTTTAAAACCTTGCTGCGCGCTAAACCGCAATTGTGGAATAATTGGCGATCGAGATTATGGAGTCGTTTTTTCCTGCTTTCCGTCTTTGCTACCCATAGTTTAACTGTACGGGAACGCTCAGACTTTTATGATGCTTTAGGAATGGATGCGATCGCTTTTGACCAAGAAGTAATTCGTCAGACTAATAATACCTCCGCTCGCGCTTTTCCCACCATT
>NZ_JAPZSR010000394.1:0-30224 GCF_027531875.1 Microcystis sp. LE19-84.1B
TGATAACTGATAACTGATAACTGATAACTGATAACTGATAACTGATAACTGATAACTGATAACTGATAACTGATAACTGATAACTGATAACTGATAACTGATAACTGATAACTGATAACTGATAACTGATAACTGAAATTATTTTCCCAAAGTTAACTCCTCTTTTTTGCCGAGGATACCCTGGGGGCGCCAGATCATTAAAACCATGAGCAGCAGACCGATAATCATAATCCGTAAAGCCCCCAATTGGCTATCATTAAAAATATCTAATCGGGGTAGAATAAAGCGAGTCAGGGAATCGTAAGCCCAGAAAATTATTGATCCTAGTAAGGTGCCGGCATTGCTACCAGAGCCACCGAGAATGATAATAATCCAAGCGTTAAAAGTCAATAACGGTTCAAAATTAGTCGGGTAAATAGTGGTTAATTGCCAGGCTAAAAAAGCCCCGGCTAAACCAGCGATCGCACCGCCTAACATCAAAGATTGTAACTTATACCAAAAGACATTTTTTCCCAAGGCCCGGGGAATTTCTTCATCTTCCCGGATAGCTTTGAGGATGCGTCCCCAAGGCGATCGCAAAAGTAATTCTAAACCAGTATAAACGAGAGCGAGGAGGACTAAAACTACCACCATCAACCCAGCTTTGTAATTATAGTCATTCAAGGCAATTACACCGTTTATATACAGAAAAAGCAGTATTATCGCCCCTAACAACCCCCAAAAGATTAAAGCTCTCTTTTGCGTCGGTTGATAGCTTTTGCCGCTAATTTGCCCCGCTTCGCGCCATTGTCGTTGCAGATTGCGCCCCAATTGCCAGAGAGCAAAGATAGCAAGCAGGGTAAACAGGGCAATAATTAATAATTTGACGGGAAAACTGGGATTTATATCCAAAGGTAGGGGATAACGTTGTAGTCCGAAACTGCCTTTCGTTAACCAATCCTCGTTAAGCACCAGTAAACGAATTAACTCAGACACCCCGATGGTGACAATCGCCAGATAATCGGCTCTTAATCTCAGGGTGGAAAAACCGATAGCCAATCCCAACAATGCTCCTAGGAGCGCCCCGACAATGGCGGCAAAAATCATCGGTACACCCTGTAAAGTCAATAAAACCGTTGCATAAGCCCCTAAAGTGGCAAAAGCAACGTGACCAAAGTTAATTAAGCCAGTAAATCCCCATTGTAGATTTAAACCGAGGGCAAAAATCGCGTAAATACCCGCCCAAATTGTCAGGGAAACTAAATAATCTGTCATCTTAAGTAAAAAGTAAAAAAGGGGTTGGGAGTGGGGGAACGCCGGAGTTGGGGAGAAAAAAGCTGAAAACTCACATCTGATTACTGATCACTGATTACTGATCACTGAAAAGGCTGATAGCTAACTGCTAGTATAATATCAGTTACAACGGCCTCTGTAGCTTGATGGACAATTGTGACGAGCGGAGGGTGCTAGGCTATTAATAACGAAAAAACCTTGTCCTGTTGATTTCTATGCCTCTTTTGATTCTAATTGCCGATGATGACCCCGGTATCCGCCTAGCGGTCAAAGACTATTTAGAATTAGCAGGTTATAGTGTGGTAGCGGCGAGTAATGGTTTGGAAGCTTTGAATTTATTGGATACCTATCATCCCCATCTTTTGGTATCGGATATCAAAATGCCGCGTTTAGACGGTTATTCTTTGGTGACTAAGGTGCGGCAACAGCCAGAATTTAGGTTATTACCAGTAATTTTTTTAACCGAAAGAGGGTCAACAGAGGAAAGAATCCGCGGTTATCAAGTGGGTTGTGATATCTATCTTCCTAAACCTTTTGAGATGGAGGAATTAAAAGCAGTTATTCGCAATCTTTTAGAGCGATCGCAAATGGTGCAAAGTGAACGTCAATATCAGAAATTAAGACCAGAAGAAAGCCCCAAAACTACGGCTGTTTTAACTTCTTCTTTACAGGACGATTTTAAGTTAACTAATCGCGAGCGGGAAGTGTTAGAACATTTAGCCCGGGGACTTTCTAATAGTGAAATTGGGCAAAAACTGCATCTTAGTTCTCGCACGATCGAGAAATATGTTAGTAGTTTGCTCAGAAAAACAACTACTAACAATCGCGCCGAATTGGTTCGTTTTTCCCTTGAACATAGATTAATCGATTAGCTGAAATAAAAAACTTAAATTTTGTTTTTTACTTCCTCCAAAAGACTGCCACAGGAGTCTAAAAGTAGCTCGATTACGCGGTCAAAACCTTCACGACCACCGTAGTAGGGATCGGGAACTTCTTTTTCAGGGTGATAACGAGCATAGTCACACATTAACTTGACCTTTTCTTGATATTTTCCTGTCCGATCTAGGGATAAAATATCTTGATAATTGGCTTTATCCATGGCTAGGATTAGATCAAAATTCTCGAAATCCTCGCGGGTAAATTGTCTAGCTGTCCCTTGCAAAGGAATACCGCGTTTTTTAGCCGCCGTATTCATGCGAGAATCAGGAGGAGAACCGATATGATAACCGGCAGTTCCCGCAGAATCACAGAGGATTTTATTGCCTAATCCTTCTTGTTCAATCAGATAATTCATGATATTCTCGGCAGCGGGAGAACGACAGATATTTCCTAAACAGACGAAGAGTAGTTTATAAGGCATAAATTGACCGGTAGAATCATCACTAAATTGCCAATTATAGGGCATTTTTAACATCCCGATAAAGATTTATCCTCAAAAAACTCCTCGCTGTCCATTAACCTAATTTTGGCTAATCCCAAGCTTTCTAAATAATCTTGCCACCCTTGGGGGGTATCTTCGATCGCTAATAATCCTAATACCCTAGCTACGTCTGCTACCCAGGGTAGGGTATGAATTCTATAACCCTGCCAGTTTACCTCTAAGGATAACCAAGCGGGAATCTCTTGGGGGTTAAATTGTTGGGAGGCAAGATAATCAGCTTGAAAGCAGTAAATCCGAGGTGGTTTTTGACTCTCTAACAAGGTTAAACACTCCTTCTAATCTGGACATTAATCTCTTTCCTGATATTTTAGGGGAACCTCAGCATAATTTCTGTCAAATATGAACTTCTCTTGTCAAGAAATGGTTAAGTTTGCTCAAGGGAATTTACCCTTAATTATCCCCTAAGCGAGGACGAATAATTAAATAAATTGCCGGACTGATTAGAGGCAATAGGGAAACTACCGGCAACAGGAAAGGATTTTTTAATCCCCGTCGGGTTAGATCATCTTGCAGCAAAATTGGACATAATAGGGTTAAAAGACAGAAATCTAAACTCATAACATGAATAAAACGGCTAGTTTGCCACTGATACCAAAAATCAGACCAATTGCCGTTAATTAATCCGTAAGCGATTAAAATTGCCGCAGTAATTAGGGCAATTACTCCTAACCAAGGTGAGTCTAAAAGTTTAATGACCAGATTTTTTTTACCGGTAAAACTGCTGTTGGGTTGACGGAGAGTTAGATAGGGTAAAATAGCGAAAGCACCCACGGCAAAGGAGGCAAAAGCAAAGGGCCAAGCGATGATTTTTTGGTCACGACCATCGATAATTAAAAGGCTAGTGTAGATAAGTGGCAAAACTCCCATCAGGTTAAAAAGAGAGATAATTAACGGGTTAATATCTTGCCATTTGCCAGTGGAAAGATTGATAATTAAATTCATTGTATCTGGTTGGTCGGGGGGTGCTAGTAAAAAAGCGTATAATCCGAAGCATAACCAAAGTAAACCGAGAATAATTTTTGTTAACATGGGAGTAGATAATTAGGTTAATTGAGTAATGGGATTTCAGCAGATATTTTAGTAAAAAAGTGATCAAAGTGTCAAGCAGTATTATACTAAATCCGGTTATTAAAGACTGATTATTTATTCCCCCTTTCCCCCCCGATGTCGGGGGGGCAGGGGGGGGGTTGCCTTTTGCCTCTTCTTATAAGTAGCCTATACTTAACGGATTTAGTATTACCTAATCAATGATCACTAATTTTTAGGGAAGACGACGAGGATTCATGGTTTCTCCTGGGGTAATTTCTGCACTTTTAGAGTGGAGTAAGCGAGTTTGTTCGAGGATAGTTTCTAAGTCTTCATCCGAGAATTCTTGTACATAGTTTAATTTGACTTCTTCTAGGAAGATAATTAATAACATCTCGATTCTTTCTAGACTGTGACGGGATTGTAATTCCCCGGCGAGAGATTGCCCGAAACGCTGGACTAATTGCTGTAATAAACGCTCAAAAACTTCGTCTTCTTGGGTAATCTTGTCAGCTATATTAACAAAGGATTGATACAATTGACTAGATAAGCGATTGCTCAAGTCAGTTTTTAACCCTTTCATGCCGGGTAATCGCAATAAGCTTTGATAAGCGGGAGTTTGACTGAGAATTTTCTCGATATTGTATTTAATTAAAGCTTCTGCTTCTGGTTTAACTTGCGGTAAAACCTTGTCAACGGTACTATTAACTACTAACCGAAAAATTTCGATAACTTCATTAGTATCATTGAGATTATTATATCCACCATTAAGGGATTTATCGAGAAATTTCTCCACTTGTCCCCGTCGAATATATTCCTGTATTTGATTAATAATTCTCAGGAAAATTATCTCAGTAATATCTTTAGAAATTAGCGCAACTAAGCCTTTAACTGCCTGTTCTTTAATCACCCTTAAGTTAATAATTTTAACTTGATCTAGGCGAATAACGGTAGGAATAAATCGCAACCATCTCCAGATAGGAATAAACAGAAAAATATCGTACCATCGCCATAACATAGCCTCGCGCCAACGCAGACCTTTATGAGTGCGAGCAATCCACCAAGTTCTTAGCATAAATTCCCAGAAAAAGACGATACCAAATAAAAAATCGATCGCCTCAAAGTTATCTATCGGTCTCCCATCTTCTCCCAGGGGACGAAAATAATTAGTTTCTATTAAAGGTTGAATTTCTTGATTGAAAAATTTCAACTCTTTTTCCCAGCCATTTTCACTGAGATAATCCCAACTCCAAAACTTCTGAAAGGCTGCTTTTGCGGAAACATTTTCCGTTTGAAAAACCCGCAAGCGCATTCTATTTTTAATCTTCTCTAAAGTCCCAGTTTTCTCGGCCGAAGCAAAGGGATTATTATCGATCATATCGACACTTTTTTGGCGTAAATTGGCTAAAATTTTCTCAATCTCTTGGCGATATTCTTGCAGATTAAACTCTGGGTTAAATACCTTTTGATTGATTAGTTCATTAAGTTTATCAACCGTAGCTAAATATTCACTGGTACTGCGATAGGGTTTAATTCCTTTCACCACATCATAATTAGCGATTCCTTTAACAAAGGGAATTTCTAGGGGTTTGTCGGGAGGTATTTGTAATTCTTGAAAGGAAATCGTCCCAAGTTTTATTGGTTCATTAAATCTTAATAAAGTTATTTGCAAGCGTCCCTGTAACCAAAAATCTCGCAGGGGAATGTAGGTTAAATCGAAAATAACCAGAATATAATTACATAATACCAATAGGGCCATGCAAGTCTCAAAGAGATTGCGTAGGGAAAAACGACGGTTTCTGCTCACGGGGGTTTTAGTCAAAGTCATTAGCCTAGAAAGCACACTTTGACTATGGTAAACCGAAAACGCCTAATTTTTTGAACCCAAAGCGATAGAAGTGGTTAAAAAAGAGCGGTTAAACTTAGTTCTGCCTCAGCAATTAATAGATGTAGTCTTCTATTCTGTGATAGCATCCTAGCAGATTCAGTTAAGTAGTTAAGTAGCTGGTTATAATTAAATTAAAAATAGATTTTAGGTTCGATCCCCCCTATCCCTTATAGGGATCTTTCTTAACAATTTTTTCAGTAAGCACTACAACCCTTATCCTGACTTGATTTCAGTTTTTTCTTTGTCAGTAAGGGTGTCAACAAGGAATATTACAAATTGTTAACCGAGTCTTGAAAGCCTTGTGCTACAAGGGTTTGAAATGTTAAGAAAGATGTGACTAAAGGACAGCTTAATAAGGGGGGCATCTGATAATTTTTAACGCCTACCTACTTAGGTTACGCTTCATCCATCTGATCATCTCCCGGCCGCAGTTCGATCGAGAGGCCTTCCCGGGCGAGAATAGTTTCAGGGAAAATCTTTCTTACCTGTTCCCCAATGCGATCGAGAAAATCGTCATTATGGGCGGGATCGTGATGAAATAGAACTAACTGCTTAACTTGGGCTGCTTGAGCGATTTTGACTGCCTGCTGCCAAGTGGAATGACCCCAACCCACCTTAGAATACTTAGGATCGTTGTATTCTTCATCGGTGTAGGTAGCATCAATAATCATGACATCCGCTTGCCAGGCCAAAGCCAAAACGTTATCATCAAGGCGATCAGGAAAGTGTTCGGTATCGGTAATATAAGCTGCCGATAAACCCCGCCAATTTACCCGATAACCCACCGCTTCTCCGGGATGATTTAAAGGACGGGTTTCGACGCTGACATCGCCACAGTGGAGGGTTTCGCCCATTTCTAGATTATAAAATTCTAAATCGGCCCCCATAATCTGCAAAGGCACGGGAAAATTAGGATGTAACATCTGATCGTGTAATGTTTGCTTGATGGTTGCTCCGTTAGTAGAGGGAACCGCGTAGATTTTAAAAGTATTGCCCCTGATAAAAGCAGGGGTAAAAAAAGGAAAACCCTGAATATGATCCCAATGGGAGTGGGTGAAAAATAAATGGGCTTTCGCCGGACTTTCTGCCATCAAAGACTGTCCTAGTATGCGTAACCCCGTACCACCGTCAAAAATTAATCTTTCTCCACCGACTTGCATCTCCACACAGGAAGTATTACCACCATAACGAACGGTTTCCGAACCTGGACAGGGAATACTCCCCCGTACTCCCCAAAATTTAATCTGGAAGCAGTTGTAGGGCATATCAGAAGTTTCTCTACTTGTGCTGATGGGCTAACAGATCAGATTAGCACTCTTCCACAATTAAGGCGGTGACTTTATCTCTAAGCTCTTGACTATCTAAATTACTCGTTAAGATTGCAGGGGAGCGCCGGAGCTGCGGAGCAGGGAGAAGCAGTTTGAGCATTTGTACTAAAATTTCCCCTACGCAGTTTAAACTCAGTACAGCTTAACACAACGATCTATGATTAAGGGGTGAGGATCGTCACTTTTGCAAGAGCCAAGGTATGGATTTACAAAAATTCTTAGAAAAACTGCCCCAACAGTATCAGGATTGGGGATCGCCTTTAATGTCGCCTATTTCCGAGCAATTAACCCTTTTAAGCCAAAAAACCGCCTCTTATCCTGATCGCAATCTCTTTCCCCTGCTCAATCTAGCCGTTGACTGTCTGCAACCGGACGAGGTTTACTGTCAAATTGGCTGTTTTCGTCGCGGTAGTTTAGTCGCCGCTTTCTGCAATAATAGCGATCGCTGCGGTTATGGCGTAGAAGCTTTTTTTAAATACGATCCATCGGGAGAAAAACTAACTATATTATCTGAGGATTTGGAGGATTTTCAACTATCAGAACAGATATTTTTAAGCGATCAAGAAACGGAAAACTTTTTCGATGATCTGGAAGAATTAAACAGTGAAGAAAAGCTGGGAGTTTATTACTACGATGCCGCCGAAGACTATCGCTCTCTCTTTATATCCTTACTTTTAGCCAAAAATTTCTGGTCTGATTCCGCTTTAATTATCATCAATAAATGTCAGCATCCTGCTCTCCAACAGGCAATAAAAGATTTTACTAAAACCCATCCCCAAGCTCAGATAATTTTAGATGATCAAGTCGCTAATCACGGTTTGCTTGGTTTGACAAATATTTGTTTATTAGCTTGGAATGCTCCCCCAGGGATAACAGCGCTAAAATCCCCAAAAAAACTGGTTTTAAATGTGGGTTGTGGTCCCTATAATCCCGAAGCTTTACCCCAACTATTCCGCGATGGCAATTGGCAAGAAATTCGCCTCGATATTAATACTGCTGTTAACCCCGATATTTTAGGAACGATTACCGATTTAAGTGCCGTTCCCGATAGCTCCGTCGATGCGGTTTTTTCTAGTCATAATCTAGAACATATTTATCATTACGAAGTTCCCATCGCCCTAGGGGAATTTAAACGCATTCTTAAACCCGAAGGCTTTTTGATGATTGTGGTTCCCGATATGCAAACCGCCGCCGAATTTGTCGCTAGAGGCGATATGGAAAATGAACCTTTGTATATTTCTCCCGGTGGTCCGGTGCGCGCTTTATGGATGTTTTACGGCATGGGAACAGAAGTCCCCGGAATGCCCTATATGGCTCACAAAACGGGTTTTACCTCTCAAAATCTCAACCAGAAATTACAGGAAGCAAATTTTGCCAGAGTCGAGGTAATTCGCACGGAATTTGAGTTAGTTGCTTTTGGGTATAAATCAGAGATTGGGGATAGGGAAATGGGGGGATAGGGAAATGGGGAAATGGGGAAATGGGGAAATGGGGAAATGGGGAAATGGGGGGATAGGGAAATGGGGGGATAGGGAAATGGGGAAATGGGGAAATTTTAACTAATCCCTCAAAACTCCAAAACCCTAAAACCCCAAAACCCTAAAACCCAACACCCAACACACAACACTTATGTTTACTTCACGGAAGCAGAGGAAAGATTAGCAAAAATTGCCCGCAATTGTGGGGCGATTCTTTCCCTTTGATTGATTAAATAAATACTAACAAGGGTTAAAGATACCCCCGCCCATTGCAATACACTTAACATCTCACCGAGGAATAAATTCCCGAAAGTGAGGGCAAAAACCGGAGTTAAAAAAGTCAAAGAACTTAAACTGGTTAAATTGCCCTTGGCGGCTAAATAAAAGAATACTCCGTATGCGATCGCACTCCCAAAAATCGTGGCATAACTTAAAGCTAACCAACCATTGAAATCTATATTTTGCCATTGATGGGATTCGGTGAAACCTGAAGCTAAAAATAGCGGCAATCCTCCTAAAATCATGTGCCATCCCGTGGCGCTGACGGGATCCGCATGACGACAGACAAACCGGATTAACACTGTTCCCACCGCCATGGATAGGGAAGCCAAAAGCATGAGCATTTCGCCGCTATTTAGTAATTCCTGCCAGCTAAATTCAATATTTACCGCTTTTTGTCCAAAAAAGTCATAAAACCATTGATCGGGCAAGCCAATTAAACTAATTCCCCCAATCCCTAAACCCAATCCCAACCATCCCCAGACACCGATAACTTCTTTAAATAGCCAACTGGACATTAAAGCCACCGCTAGGGGTTGCGAGTCAATAATTACCGATCCTAACCCCGCCCCGGTGCGATTTAATCCCAATGCCAGAAAACCTTGAAAAAGAGTGCCATCCATGAGAGCAAACAGGGCAATCCATAGCCATGCTTGCAGGGTTTTGGGCTGAGGACGACCTAAAAACCAAGCTACCATTAAAACTAACATTCCGGCGGGAACAAGGCGAATTGCCGCCATAAATAGGGGGGTGGTGTGGGGGATAACACCTTTCATCGCTACCATCGCTGTTCCCCAGAGAAAAAACGGTGAGATAAGTAAGAAGGGCGAGGATTTCTTTAAATCTAAGTTTTCCATAGGTAGCGATCGAGTTTTGTAGATAACAAATTTGCCTAATTGTATAGTAGAGACTGGGGATCGGCTCTTAATTCTCTTGACTTTCTTCTAACTGATTTTCCTCTAAATCTGTTATTGGTTTTTCTTCCCCGTAACTGATCCAGATCGCAATCATTCCAGCAATAGGAATGGAGAGAAAAATACCTAATAATCCCGCAATTCTTTCGCCGATAAAGAGAGATAAAAACAAAATTACCGGGTTTAATTCTAGGGCATTGCCCATAACTTTAGGGCGAATAATATTATCTTGAATTTGTACCAAGACAACACAGACAATAAAAGCTTTAACGGCAATTGTTAGTCCTTGGGAGGTAAAAGTCAAGATAGTTACCAACAAAATGCCCAGGGTTGCACCAATACCTGGGATAGCATCGATAACACCAAGAACACCCGCCAAAACTAGCCCATATTGAATTCCCAATAGGGAAAAACTGAAGAAACTCGTCAACGATAAAAAGAGCATTAATAACAGTTGCCCGCGAATAAATCCCAGAAAACTTTGTCGAAAAGACGAGGCAAAACGCTCCCGATATGCTGGGGGGAGAAGTTGCAAAAAACCTCGCCAGAGTTTATCACCGTCGATGAGCATATAAACACTGATCACCGCCCCGAAAACGCCAGTAAAGACACTGGAAAAAACTCCTTGTACGACCGATAAACCCGTGGCTAAACCGGTTTGTAGGGTTCCCACCATTTTATTCCAATCTAATCGATCAAGAAAGTCTTTAAAGGGTAAAAAATCTTGTTGACCCAAGGCATCGGTAAGATTGAATATTAGTCCTTTCCCCTGACTAACTGCTTCTAATCCTATGCCTGTGACTAATCTAAATAGGAGGATAAAAGCTACTATGGTGGTAATAGCAATGGCTAGTCCTCTCGGTAGATAACGAGATAACCAAACCACGGGATAATTTAATAGAGCAGCCAGGATCGCTGAACCGGTAAAAATAGCGATCGTCCCGTAGAAATAATTAATTAAGATAATCAGACTCCAGCCACAACCAAATAATAATAGATAGCGCACTAGAATCGAGTTATTCAGAGTTTTCCAAAAGGAGCTAGAAGGGGGCATAAATCAAGCCAGAAATAGGATTTTAACATTTAGAATTGTTTTAACAAAGCTTCCCGCATGACCGAGACGGGGACGGGTTGACCTAACCAGATTTCTAGGGCGATCGCTCCCTGATTAACTAACATTTCTAACCCATCAATAATTCTTATCCCTCTAGTCCGGGCCAACCGGAGAAATTTGGTCGGCCGGGGATTATAAATCAGATCGTATGCGATCGCCGATGGTGGCAAAATGTCTAATAATTCTAACTCAACTGGGGATTGTTCGCCCTGGGGAGACATTCCGATGGGGGTAGAATTAATCAGGAGTTCTGTGGTGGATAGCAGCCCTTCTAATTCGTCCCAGCTATGCACTTCTAGGAGGTCATAGAGGCTGGTATTCGCCCAACTTTCTTTAAAAGGATCTAATTTCTTTTGATTGCGTCCTACCAGATGAATTTTGCCACAGCCCAACTGGGCGCAAGCCACCACTACCGCCCGAGCAGCGCCGCCATTGCCTAAAATAACTGGATTCACCCGACTCCAATCTTTGTCAAGGGATTTCAAGGGAGCGAGAAAGCCATCCACATCGGTATTCGTTCCCTGCCAGCCAGTTTCCGTGCGCCAGACGGTATTAACTGCGCCTACTAGCTTTGCTTTCTCGGTAATTTGCGATAATAAGGGAATAATTGCTAATTTATGGGGAATCGTGACGCTAAAACCCTGTAGATCGATGGCAGCCAAACCAGCGATCGCAGTTGCTAAATTTTCCGGGGCGATAGGTAGGGGAAGATAGACATAATTTAGCCCCAAGGCATCGATAGCAGCATTGTGCATGATGGGAGAAAGAGTATGGCCGACGGGATCGCCGATTACGCCTAATAATTTGGTTTTTCCGTTAATAATGGTCATAAAAAAGGTGGGCTTTCCCCACCAAAGTTTGATCTCAAGGGTAGCCAATGCTCACCTTACTATACTATTTCTTGATTTCGCGGGCCATTTTCAGGAAAGGATTGATATTGTCATCGTTAGCGCGACGAACGTTATCATTAGCACCATTAGCGTTACTATTAGCCTCGGAAGTGGCCGATTTTGCCACAATACCGTTATCGGTGACTTTGCTGACTTCCATAGAAGAAATCTGTTTAATCGATTCGCCACCCTTTTTATTCGAGGCAGTTTTCGGGAAAGTACGTCGGATCGTGATCGGTGTCCGCATAAAGTCGATATTACCGAGAGTTTTAGCGTCATCGGGTTCCAAGTAAAAAGCCTCTTTCGGTTCCGGTGCGCTCATATCCATCGGTTCATCGACGTATTTCGTCTTATTGCCAAACAGGCCAAAGAATCCAGCCATTTTCTCGCTCTCCTAAATAAATATATTTACCATAAATTGCTGCTGATTGTTAAATAATATCAATATTTATGACAAAAAGCTAGGTAGGGTTTGCTGAATAAGTCTGTTGGTGGGGTTAGGAGACAGGAGACAGGAGACGGGAGACAGGAGACGGAAGACAGGAGACAGGAGATTATTTCTATTTATTCTTCCGACACCCTACACCCTACACCCCCCCGATGTCGGGGGGGCAGGGGGGGTCACACCCCACACCCCGCACCCCAATCAACGCTGTTCTAACCTACGACTGGCTAGGGACATAGAATAACAGAAAATCCAGTAAATAAACGCCAAAAATAGATAAACCTCCGGATAATCGCCGATAAATTTCGGATTAGCTAAAACCGATCCTGCCATACCCAAGAGGTCAACAAGTCCCACGATCGCCAGTAGGGAAGTATCCTTAAATAAACTGATAAATTGACCAACAATAGCAGGAATGACCGCTTTTAAAGCTTGGGGTAGAACGATCAATAATAAAACGAAAATCGGTTTTAAACCCAAAGCTCTGGCCGCTTCAATTTGACCTTTGGGAATCGCTTGTAAACCACCCCGGACATTTTCGGCCAGATAGGCTGCCGCAAAAAGGGTAAATCCGGCGATCGCTCTGATTACCCGTTCCGGTCTGGTTCCGGCGGGTAAAATTAAAGGTAACATCACCTGAGCCATGAATAAAATTCCCAACAAAGGTAAACCGCGCAATAATTCGATATAGCCAATAGATAGCCAACGAATTGCCGGTAATTCACTCTGTCTCCCCAGGGCTAATAATACCCCCAAGGGAAAAGATAAAATCATACTTGCGATCGCTACTAATAAAGTTAAGATTAAACCACTGAGATCATCGAGGGGAATTGCCTTTAAAAATAATCCCCCCAATAGTAACCAAGCAATTAAAGGTAAAGTCAATAACCAGAGCAATCCCCACCAGCGTTGCAGAAAAGCGGGACAATCGGGGAAGCGACCCCGGTTTAATTGCCAAGAAAACAGCGATAAAGCCGCAATTATCGTTAAAATTAGCCAAATCCGCCATATTGACTGTTCTGGATAACGACCGACCACAAATAAACCGAGATTTTCCGTCACTACAGCCCATTTTGCCTGAGTTATCGCCCAATCAAGGAAACTTAAGCCACCCCAGAGGCTGAGAAATAGACCCGCAAGGGTTAGGATGACGTTGTACCAAGTGTTAAAGAGATTTTTTCTTAACCAGAGTCCCATAAAATTCCCTAACCTCCACAGTGGTGATCCTTGTACTTTTTCAGTACAATGGTGCTAAGTAGGAAGGCACAATTATTTGTAGGATGGGTTAGCGGTAGCGTAACCCATGCGGGCGTTGGGTTTCATGCTTCAACCCAACCTACGTTCATCTTATATTTAATTCCACCCACCCACTTATTAGAAAAATTCAGACTGATTTTCGACCATGAACAGTTGCATTTTAATGGCTAAAATTGTCCGTCGTCCCGAATTACGTTATACCCAAGATAATCAAACTCCCTACGCTCAAATGTTAGTCGAGTTTTCTCCCAATCGTGCCGAGGCAACCCCGGCTAATTTAAGGGCCGTAGCTTGGGGAAATTTGGCCTCAGAAGTCGCTCAGAACTATAATGAAGGCGATCGGGTAATTTTAGAAGGTCGTCTCTCCATGCAGACGATCGATCGTCCCGAAGGTTTTAAGGAAAAACGGGCCGAATTAGTTATTAGTCATCTCTATCATCTTGACGGTAGCGTGAGTAGCGGTGAAATGGCAGCCCCGACTCCAGAAAAAGTCGTGCCAATCAATACCCACAAATCGAATAAAACCCCGGTGGAAAAACCCGTCGCACCTGTATCCACTGGGGACTTTGAATATGACGCATCCTATGAACTTTCTAATCCTTCCGCTTGGCAACCTTCTGACACATCGGTGGAGGAAAATTTAGACGATATTCCTTTCTAATCACCCCAACAGAATTAATGGCTCTTCTCGATTTTGTCTGATAATTTTTGCTTATGGAATCGTGGAATGCTTATCGGGCAAGACTTTCAGCACTATTTGGCGGATATTCTATCAGTATAGACCTCGTTTCCACACAGAAACCAGAAGAGCCAGTTCTTGCCTTCTAACCCCCTAACTCCCCACCATTGATACTTTTCTTTTGTTGAACGTAGCTCTGAAAATCGGCGAGGGTCAGTTCATCTAACCACTGGTGTCGCTCGGCGGTGTAATCGCCATGGCCGACTTCCAATTGTTGCAGGAAGCGGAGCATTCCCACCACCCCTAAAGAGTCAACTAAAGCTTGATATCCTTGTTTTCTCAGTTCAGCTAATTTCATTGCCATCCTCCTGTAAAGTCGCCATCAACCAAATCACGGGATTCTCTACCGTTACGTTAATTGAATCTCTATATTGTTGAGCTTTTCGCAGCAGCCTGTCATCGGTGGTC
Organism: Microcystis sp. LE19-84.1B; assembly: GCF_027531875.1. Lineage (NCBI taxonomy): Bacteria > Bacillati > Cyanobacteriota > Cyanophyceae > Chroococcales > Microcystaceae > Microcystis > Microcystis sp. LE19-84.1B. Next base: position 14,480 of record NZ_JAPZSR010000394.1, read on the forward strand.
AGCAAAACATCAGCGCCCCCCGCTTCGGCAAAAGCCAGATGTAAGGCATCATAAAACTTAAAACCCAGTTGGGAGGTACGGAGTAGGGGCAATTCATGAATTGCCCCTACTGGCGATGGGCGTTTCCCTCGATAGCATCCAACGGGCAGCTTCTACAGTAGCTTCTTGCCAAAATTCGGCATCAGTAGCAGCTATATCTGAATAATCTATATCAGAATCTTTCATCTGACCAAGGATCTTTAATTGTTCCTCTCTCGACATACTCATAGTAAATTCTCCTTTCCTCTGCATTAGCGCGTCTTGTAGATATAAGCCGTATTTTCTGTTCTCGTAGAGTGTACACTGCAACTAGGACGAATTCTCCTAAAAGTCCCAAAGCGATTAATCTTTCTTCGCCGTAGTCTCTGCGATTATCAGGTTTTGATATCCAGACTCCTGAAAAGATTTCCTTGGCAAAATTAAAATAGTCCTACTGTTCACTAATTTTACTTTCAGCGAGAATTTCTTGGAGGACGGGGGATAAATTGCTAGTTAAACGGCCGGCTCGAATAAATTCAGCGTAGGTATCAGCTTCGATATCTAGGAGGGTTTCCCGAAGTTGTTCCATTGTTAATAGTTGTAATTGGGGATAACTATCGTTGAGAGATTGTATTTCCGCTTCTACAGTCTTTAACTTTTCTTTGACGAGATGCTGCTCATAACTAAAAAATTCGGGGGCAACATCGGGAGATTTATCTAACTTAGAAAGATAATCTAAAACCCTTTTTAAAGCTACCCGTCGGGCTAAAAGTTCCGCATAGTTTTCTCGAATTGGTTGATCACCGATCAAGTCTAATCTCGATAGGAAAGTTTGAATAGTTAATCCCTGCACTAAAAGAGTAAAGAGAACAACTCCGAAGACGATATCAATGATATCCTGACGATTGGGAAAAATAACCGGCACACTTAAAGCTAGGGCAATAGAAACGGAACCGCGCAAACCTCCCCACCATAAAACCGTTTTTTCCCGCCAATTAATTTTAGTTTCCATCAAGGCATTACTAACAGTTCCTAAAGCAAAAGTAGCCAGAAAACGGGCCGCTACCACGGCGGCGATCGTGATAAAAATTAAATTGAGATTATCGGCTAAACTGGAGAGACGGATCTGATCGCCGATGAGGAGAAAAACGATCGAATTGACAAAAAAAGCGAGAAACTCCCAGAATTCCGTGACTAATAGGCGAGTACGGGGACTCATACTAATTCTAGAGCCAAAATTACCTAAAATAATCCCCGTAGTCACCACTCCGATTACCCCCGAACCCCCGAACTCTTCGGTTAATAAATAAGCACCGTAGGCGGACACAAGAGTTAAAGACTGTTCCACTAGGGGTAAATCGAGACGTTGAGTCAGATAGGAGATACCAAAACCCACTAAACAACCTACTGCCACCCCGATACCGATAAAAGCGGCAATCCGGCTAATGGTTGTCTCTAAGGATAGACCACTAGCGCCGAGGGGAATTTCCACCAAAAGAGCGAAAGCGACCACAGCGACCCCATCATTAAATAAGCTTTCCCCTTCCAAAAGCACGGTGAGTTTTTTACTGGCCCCCAATTCGCGAAAAAGAGCGACAACAGCAACGGGATCCGTAGAAGAAAGGCTCGCACCCACTAATAATGCCGTAAATAGGGGTAAATTGGTCAATTCATCGAGGGTAAAACCAACCCCGAAAATCGAGATAATTACGCCGACAATAGCGAAAAGACTGACGGGAATCCAATTATCCTTCAGATCTCGCCAGCGCGTATTCCAAGCGGCTTCAAATAGCAAAGGGGGCAGAAAAATTTCTAGAATCAGTTCGGGGGATAGGTTCACCAGACGGATATCGATGAAAGCTAAACCTAAACCGACTATCACTAACAATAGGGTGTAAGGAATTTGGCGAAACCAGCTAAAAATCCTCGAAACCGTGGCCACACTCAGGGAAACGGACAAAACAATTAGAAATTGTTCTAAATTTTGCTTAATGACTTCATCGGTAGCGGATTCTAAACTCATTGGGTGGGAGGCAATCGGTGAGCGGACGTGCAAGAAAAGAACAATCTAAATTATTTTGACATCCTCGCCGCCTTAAAACGGACGGCGATTCCCAAACCTCACGATTTAGGTTTCTGCTTCTTTCCCGAAGGATTTTTCGCACCTGCCTTAACAGATTTACTCTGTTCTGGTCTTATGGTCGCTCCACAGACTGACACCGCAAGCCCTGCGGCCAAAATATTTTTACTGGCGTTAATATCTCGGTCATGGTGAGTCCCACAGTTCGGACAGTCCCACTCTCGAACATTTAACGGCAGCTCTTTCACAATATACCCACAATTACTGCACCGTTTAGAACTGGGAAACCATCTATCTATTTCGATGTAATTTTTCCCGTACCAACGGCATTTATAGGCTAATTGTCGAGTGATTTCTCCCCAACTAACGTCAGATATTGCCTGAGATAATTTCGGGTTTTTGACCAGATTCTTGACAGCTAAATTCTCAACCACAATCGTTTGGTTTTCACGAACTAATTGAGTGGTTAGCTTGTGTAAATGGTCTTTTCTGCTATCGTTGATTTGAGCGTGAATCCTTGCTACTTTGATTCTCGCTTTTTCCCGATTTTTTGACCCTTTCTGTTTTCGAGAAAGATACAAAAAAGCCTTTTGCAGTCTCTGATAATGCTTTTTAAAATGCTTGGGATTAGATACTTTGTCGCCATCGCTGGTAATCACAAGGCTACTAATTCCTAAGTCAATTCCGATGGCTTTATCTGTTACTGGTAATGGCTTAATTGTTGGGTCATCAAATCTTATTGAGATATGCCAACGCCCTGAGGGATGCAATCTGACTGTTACTGTGCTTGGTTCACAGCTTTCTGGTATTTGTCTTGACCATCGAATAGGTAAAGGTTCTGTGCATTTGGCTAAATAGATTTGTTTGTCTTTAAATTTAAAGGCTGATTTGGTAAATTCGGCACTTCCTCCCTGATGTTTTTTCTTAAAGTTAGGATACTTAGTACGACCAGCAAAGAAGTTAGTAAAAGCTGTTTGTAAATGTCTTAACCCTTGTTGTAAGGGTACACAGCTTACTTCATTGAGAAAGTCTAATTCTTCTTGCTTTTTCCAATCGGTCAACATTGAAGAAGTTTGAGCGTAGCCTACTCTTTCTTGCTTTTCGTACCAAGCTTGTGTTCGTTCGTGGAGAGCTTTATTGTAAACCAATCTTACACATCCCAAAGTGCGCCGCAATAGCGACTCTTGTTCTGGTGTCGGGTAAAATCGGTAAGAATAGGCTTTTTCCATGTCTCATATTTTAGCATATATTTCGTAAACGATGCTCATATTTAACAGCAAAGCCGCCGTAAAACGGCGGGGTTTCAGACGCAAAATTTTCGATGATCGGATATTTCTAACTCTAGTCAGGGAATTAATTCCCCGAAAACCCTATTGCTCAAGTGAGTCAGATTGTCTAAACTCTCATGCAGTTAGCATTGTACACTAATCTAGCTTTTGTCTGTGATTACCATCCGCGATCAAGATCACACTTAACCGGTAATATTAGATACACTAACAGCTTATCCGCCCAAAATAGCAATGCCTACGCCGATTAATAGAATTAATCCGCCATAAATGACTTCTTGGGGGGGTATTTCACCAAAAATGAACACTCCTAACAGACTAGCGGCGATTGGCTCTAATAAAATTACCATGGTTACTATTGTCGGTGCTACCCATCGCAAAGCCCAGTTAAAGCTAGTATGACCGATTAATTGCGGAAAAATCGCCATCATTAACACATAAACATACACGGATAAGGGATAGCTTTCGTAACCTTGACCGAATAAAAAAATAGAAGGTAATAAAGCTAATCCTGCGGTAGTGTAGGCTACAGTTATATAATTCTTAATATTTAAGCCCTTTCTTTGTGCTTCCCGTCCGAGGAGAATATAACCACTGACGAGAATTGCTCCAATTAAAGCCAAGCTATTGCCCAATAAAGGGTTAGGATAAGAACTACTGACATCTCGATCGGCTAAAACAATCAATAATCCCCCCGTTAGAGCCACAAAAATGCCGATAAAGGTTAATTTGGTCGGTTTTTCTCGAAACCACCACCAACCCAACAGAGAAACCCAGAGGGGATTAGTGGTGACTAAAGTGGTGGAAGCGGCGATCGAGGTGTAGGATAGAGAAGTAATCCAAGTAGCAAAATGGAGAGCTAAACAAAATCCTGCCCCCACTGCGTAATAATAGGCTTGAATAGGGACTTTTTGGCGTGATAAGGTCAACCAGTTCGGAATTAGGACAACAGAAGCCAAGATCAGACGGGAAGTCGCTAAAAATAAACTAAATGCGATCGTAGCATTACCTACCGCTTCGATCGCTAACCGGATAAAAATTGCCGATGCAGAAACCGACACCACACCGATAGTTAAAATAAAAATAATTTTGGCGTTAGAAGGAGGCAAAATAGGCTACGCTTGCGCGATGATCGATGATGTTATTCACCAGTTATTTTAACCGTAGGCAGGAGGCAGGAGTCAGTGGTCAGGAAATAGGGTTTTGGGGTGATAGGGTGATAGGGTTTTGGGGTGATAGGGTGATGAGACAGCTTTCCCACTTCCCCACTTCCCCACTTCCCCACTTCCCCACACCCCCCTGCCCCCCCGATGTCGGGGGGGTTGGGGGGGTCACACCCCACACCCCATCACCCATTTACTTGATCTATGGAACTACCAGAATTAAATATAGAGACAATTTGGGCGATTATTAACGATGAAATTGACGACGAAACCGTTAATAAATTGGTCTGGCAAACTTTAGGTTATCGCTACGATGAAAGTCAAGGAAAATGGGATAATAGTCAAGTAGAGGAAGATTGGCGGTGTGAATATCCCGAACCCCCAGATTTTATTGCCAATCGTCCCCCAACAGTAAAATTAACTCGATCGATCTTGCCAGAAAATAAACAATTATTAAAAGATAAATTGGGTTTTACCGGTTATAAAATTGGCCAATTCAATCCCCGCATGACTCGCCGTGCCACCGCCGCTAATTGGTTGTGCTTTTATGGGTTAAAATAGATAAGGAAAGTTATTTTATCAAGCTTCTAGCATGGTCACTATCCCTGTCAAGTCCTCCTCTCATCCCCTAGCATCCTATATTGAGCGTCTCACTGCTGGGGAAGCATTGTTAAAAGATACTCCCCAGAATTTGCTCGAGGTAGTGGGTATCCTGAAAAGTTATGGGGTGGTGTTAGATGCTTATTCCAAAAATTTAATTTATATTGCGGAAAATCAGTTTTTGGTTTTTTTTCCCTTCTTTAAATATTTTAATGGTCAAGTATCTTGGCAGAAATTACTACAACACTGGTGGCACGATCGCATTAATTTTGAGTATGCTGAATACTGTATGAAAGCCATGTTTTGGCACGGTGGGGGTGGTTTAGATAGTTATGTAGATGGTGCCGCTTTTCGGGAAGTGACAGCCAAAGTTATTCAAGCCAAATTTAGGAATAATCCCCTAGTTTTAAGTTTAAATAAAGTCTTTCCTGAATTTTTGCCAGAACAAATGCGGATGATGGCCTACTATAGCGGTTTAGGTCAATTTTGGCGAATTATGGCCGATACTTTTTTAAGTTTATCCGATCTCTACGATGCCGGAAAAATTACCAGTATTCCCGCAGTGGTGGCACACATTAAGAAAAATTTAGTTGATAATGCTAGTAAACCAATTGTCTATCAAGTAAAAATCAAAGGACAAACCTATGATCTGATCCCCAAATCGGCAGGATTAACCTTTCTTGCCGATACAGCAATCCCCTACGTTGAGGCGGTTTTCTTTCGCGGAACACCTTTCCCCGGTACAATTTCCTATAATGCCCAAGCCTATCAAATTCCCTACGATCAAGGAATGTTTGCCTATGGTGCTTTGTATGCGGATCCTTTACCCATCGGAGGTGCAGGGATTCCTCCCACACTATTAATGCAGGATATGCGTCACTTTTTACCGGATTATCTGCACGACATTTATAAAAAGAGTTTTCGTCAAGAGGAAGATTTATTAGTCCAGATCTGCGAAACTTTTCAAAAGTCGATGTTTTGTGTGACAACGGCAGCCATTCAAGGATTAGCACCTTATCCTTTAACTACCACAGATTTAAAAGAACAAAAAGCCAATCGCATCTATCTAGAAGCATGGATGAATCGCTTTGTTAAGTCGCGATTAGAAGCGGTAAATCAATAATTATTCTGCCGATAAATCGGTAATTTTTGCAGTCAACAAACTCCCTTTACATTTATGTCAGATATTAACGCCCAACTTCAGGATATTTTAGCTCAATTGCAATCTTTAACCGAACGGGTTGCCCTCATCGAAGCGCGGCAGATGTTAGTACCGGACATCGAGCGCTATGGTAAATTACAGCAATTCCTAGCTGAGGGGAACTTTAAGGAGGCAGACGCAGAAACTCTCCGAGTTATCCTCGAAGCTGCCGGCAGAACCCGCGATACTTTAACTCCAGAGGATATGATGCGGTTTCCCGTTAATGTGATTCGGGTACTCGATCGCCTTTGGAAAAATTATAGCGGCGATCATTTCGGTTTTAGCAATCAGGTGAAGTTATATTTTGCCGCCGGAGGTGACATTAACACCCTGCGTACCCAAGACGCGGAAACGATTAGAAAATTTGGGGAATTGGTAGGATGGCGCAACAAAGATGAGTGGCGCATCGATGATTATGATCACTGGGATTTTAGTCTAGCAGCTCCTCAAGGTTGTTTTCCCGCTCTCTGGTGGAAGTCTCCCTACGGGTTAAAAATGGTGACTTTTTGTTTTACTCGCCTGATAGAGTGCGATTTATAGGCAATGAAAGGAGTTATCGGCTATTTTCGGGCTTTATTGTCCCCCCAATTTGCTCCCACCGGGATAAAAGTGGCTGTAGTATTGGGGACAATTTTCTTGACAATTAACCACGGTTATGCTAAAATGTCTGGGCGCATGACAATCGATCGCTGACTGGCGGCATTACTGACTTATCTAGTTCCCTATCTGGTCAATGTTCATGGGCAGTATAGCAGTTATCTCATGAAACCTTAAATTTAGAATTGCTGGGGTGCATCTCATATTTGGGCCTTTCTCTCACCTATTGGTGAGCAGTAGAAGTTATTAAAAGAGGGCGAATGCAATTCGCCCCTACAATAATATTAGGGACTTGCGTGGGAATAATATCCCAGCCAGAAAATCGCTCTGTAGAAGAATCAGACCAGCCCTAAATGGCCCATTATCAAAGTGCAAGTCTCTCATTAGAGATTTTCATCGATCACTGAGCCTAAAAATAGACATTTGGGTGCCGGTTTCTTGCGCCCCTACAGTAACGGATTTTGTCCGCAATGTAGGGGCGAACTGCGTTCGCCCAAAAGGTACATTATCAAAGCGCAAGTCCCTTATTTACCCATCTGATTCTTCTTCCGTTTTCGAGTATTTTAAACTATAAAATGGCAGCGGTAAAACTCCCTTAGCTAGGATTTGATAGCTGCGATCGCTCTCTTTTCAGTAAGGCACTAGCGAGAAAAATACCCAGTATTGCCAATACAGCCATGGCATAAAAAGCATAAGTGTAAGTACCGAACCAATCGCGAATTCTACCGGTTACTAAAGTTCCGATCAAAGCACCGACACCGTAGGCAGTAAAAACAATACCGTAATTTTGGGCGTAGTGGTCAGGATTAAAGAAGTTGAGAGTGGTAGCGGGAGCTAGGGCTAACCATCCCCCTAAACAAAACCAAAATAGACAAAAAGCCACTAGATAGCTAGTAACTGCCCCTTTTTCGGCCTTGACCATCAACAGACAACCAATCAAAATGAGTGTATAAGCCCCGATCGCTAGATAATGGGGTTTCCAGCGATCGCTTAACCAACCGAACAAAGGACGACTAATACCATTAAACAAGGCAAATAGAGCAACACTACTAGCGGCCAACCCCGGATCAATCTGAATAATTTCCTCAGCGACGGGACTAGAAATACCGATAGCACTCAAGCCAATTAAAGCACCAATGGCATAGCAAAGCCATAAACCATAAAATGAGCGACTTTTCAGCATATTCACTGGATAATTGGCCGGAAAGTCGGATTTTCGATTAGCTAAATTTGCGGGGGGTTGCCAGTCTTGAGGGGGTAACTTCATTGTGATCGCAATAATCACAATAATTATTGTAAAGATAATCCCCAAAAATCTTAAACTTGGTCTAACGCTATATTCATTGATTAATCGATTGGCTAAAGGTGCGGTAATCAGGGGAGAAAGGCCAAATCCGATGATGGTTAAACCCACCGCTAAACCTTTTTTGTCGGGAAACCAGCGTGCCACCACTGCCATGGGAACACCGTAAGCGATGCCGACTCCCGTGCCGGCAATAACTCCGTAGGTAAGAATAATTGTCTGGATATGAGCGGCAAAACTAGCGAGAATATAGCCTAAACCGACGATAATTCCGCCGATAGCGGTCATCCTGCGAGTACCTACCCGGGGGATATAAAAACCGGCGATCGGCATAGAAGCGGCATAAAATACTAGGGCCACAGTGTAGGGTAGTAAGCTTTCCGTGGCGCTGAGATTTAACTCTGTTTCTAGGGGTTTTCTAAAGATACTCCAAGAGTACACCGTCCCTAAACAGAGTAAAACACCCATTCCTAGAGGTATTAATAACCATCTACCTTTGGCTGCGGGTAATCCCAAAACTGTCAACTCGGAATCATAATTACTGGTAGTCATAGATCGCCGTGACTCTTTCTAGACTTGTCTGGCCAGTATTCTAGATGAGGTCATGGCTAATGGGGCCAATTTTCTGGAAAATTTTCCGATTAAAATGAGGGGCGAATTATTTCGCCCCCCTTTAAAAGTCTGCCCCCCATCTATAGCTGAGGGACTTCTGAGGATTTTTAACTAAACTGCCGCGAAGTAAACTTTTGACTTCACAGGATCGGGAACCATGGTAGCATCCCCTTCTTGCCAACCGGCGGGACAAACTTCATCCGGGTGGGATTGGACGTATTGAATCGCTTTCAGAGTGCGGAGGGTTTCATCGACACTGCGACCGAAAGAAAGATTATTAATAGTAGCGTGTTGGATAACACCTTCTTTATCGATGATAAACAGACCGCGCAGGGACACTCCCGCATCAGGATCAAGAACATTGTAAGCGGTGCTGATTTCTTTTTTTAGATCCGACACCAACGGATAGGCCACATCACCGACACCGCCGGATTTTCTCTCGGTTTGAATCCATGCTAGGTGAGCAAATTCGCTATCGACGGACACCCCTAAAATCTCGGTGTTGATGCTGGCAAATTCGCTAACTCGATCGCTGAAAGCGGTAATTTCCGTGGGGCAAACAAAGGTAAAATCGAGGGGATAGAAGAATAAAACGACGTATTTACCCCGATAATCCGACAATTTGATGGTTTTGAACTCTTGATCGAAAACGGCGGTCGCGGTGAAATCCGGCGCCGCTTGTCCGACTCTTAAGCAACCTTCGGCGGTCATACTTTTAATCTCCTTAATCTAGTTTCTGGGAAAATGCAACTATTTTTACATTCCTTAACAACTATATCATAGTCATAACGATTTTGAGTAGTCAGCAATCAGTTATCAGTGGCCAGCGGGGAGATAGGGTGATGGGGTGATGGGGGTTAGGTGTTAGAGAGGTTTGATCGGGCGAGAGAAAAACAATTTACCCACTTTTCGCACTTCTTAACATTCAATAGCTACAATCATGGATTTTTATCAAGGTTAAGAATTGTATTTTTTTTTCTCAGAAAAAATCAATTATTGAAAATGTTCTCAATAGTAGGTTCTACAATGAAGGTTTTTCGTCAAAACATCTTGGGGAATGTAAAGATATATAAAAGTATATGAAGATTTGCGGAATGTCGGATTTAATAAACTTCATAATGTTCACTTTCGCAGCCAAAATAAGAATTTAAGGACAGCGAAAGAGATCGTCACCTGGGGAAGTCAGCCCATTGTACAACTTAGTACAACTTTCTTGCCTCAACGCTCCGACCTGCTGCTGTCTGCTTTTACTTATAGTTGCAAAGACTATGTCATCAAGCGCTGGTAAATATCTATCCCCACCCCAACGTCAGCAACTTCTCGAAATCTTAACAGAATCAAATATCTCTGATGTTGATCGCAAACGGATTCAAATCATTCTTTTCGCTGACGAGGGCAAATCCCAGGCCGAGATCCGTAAGCTTCTCGATTGTACTGCCGCCACCGCTAGTAAATGGATACTGATCGCCGAGAGTGGCAAGATCGAGCGCTGGCAGAAATACCGCCGCGGTCGCCCTTCAAAAGTTGATCAACCTTACCTCGATCGCCTGAGGGAACTGATTAGTAAATCCCCCCGGGATTTCGGCTATTCCTTTAAGCGATGGTCGGGAGTTTGGTTAGCGCGGCATCTAGAGAAAGAATTCGGGGTCGCACTCACCCCCACCCACATCAATCGCCTCCGCAAACAGCTACAGCCGATCCGCATCGTCGATCTTTCTCCTTCAGCCAAAGCTTAAAACAACTATGCTCGATACTCACAGCCTCGTCAATCCCTGGCCAGAATTCCTGTCCGAAACCCAGTGGCGGAGTCTCCAGAAAACGGCGATCACCCTCTCTCCCGAAGCAGGTACACTGCCCCTACAGCCCGGATTATACCTAGTGGTTCGCGGCAAAGTTCGTATAGCGAACTCGCAGCAAAAAGAGATGATTGCGCTCAAAACCGGCGAATTTTTCGGGGAATTCTCCCTCTTTCCCCGATCGGGTTTTCTTCCCTACTCGGTTCGAGTCTCCGCAAAGGCGGAACTACTTCTTATCCCCGAGTCCGCCCTGAAGCCGATCCTGAAAAAACACCCCGCCCTGAAAAAAACATTACTACAACGGGCGCGGGAAATTGAGCAACTTCTTGGGACGAAGACAGAAGAAACGGACAAAAAAAGCGATCGAGCCTATTTTCCCTCTCCGGCGCAGCGGTTAGGTCACTGGATCGGTCAATCCCTCCGCCGTTATCCCTTCTTCGAGCAACAGTCCGCCTCCGATTGCGGGGCGGCCGGTTTAGTCATGATCGCCCGTTATTGGGGCAAAAGAATCAGCGTCAACCGTTTGCGGGAAATGGCCAACGTCAACCGCGACGGGGCATCCCTGAAGGGACTGATCACCGCGGCGGAAAATATCGGCCTCTCCACCCGTCCGGTAAAAGCGACTCTAGAGGGATTAGGGAAACAGCCCCTACCGGCGATCGCTCACTGGGAAGGCAAACACTTCGTTGTTATCTGGAAAATTACCCCCAAACAGGTGATTATTGGCGATCCAGCGATCGGGCAATTAACCCTAAGTCGTGCCGAATTCACCAGTAAATGGACGGGATTCACCCTGCTGCTCCAACCGAACCAGAAATTCCGGGACACGAAAGAGGATAAAACCTCTCTCTGGCAGTTTTATCGCTTACTGGAACCCCATTGGTTCGTACTGCTGGAAATTTTCGTCGCCTCGCTTTTTATCCAGATATTCGGCTTAATTACGCCGATTTTCACCCAGTTAATCCTCGATCGGGTAATCGTGCAGGGGTCCTTAACTACCCTTTGGGCAATGGGGATCGGTGCGCTAATTTTCGGGGTTTTTCGGGTGGCAATTACCGGTTTACGCGCCTATCTCCTCGATCACACCGCTAATCGCATCGATACGGCATTAATCACCGGTTTTATCCGCCATACCCTCAGCCTTCCCCTCGGTTATTTCGAGTCCCGCTATGTGGGCGATATTATTTCCCGCGTCGGGGAAAATCGCAAGATTCAGCGTTTTCTCTCTGGGGAAGCTCTCTCGATTTTACTTGACTTATTAACGGTTTTCGTGTACGTGGCGGTGATGTTCCGCTATAGCTGGCAATTAGCCCTCATCAGTTTAGCGATTGTGCCACCGTTCCTTCTGCTGGCGTTAATTTCTACCCCTTTTCTCCAGCGAATATCCCGGGATATTTTTCAGGCGATCGCTAAAGAAAGCAGTTACCTGATCGAGATTTTAACCGGTATTCGTACCGTCAAATCTACCGCCACAGAGCGATCGACCCGTTGGCACTGGGAAGACCTTTTCTCGGTGGAGGTCAAGAAAAATTTCTCCGGGCAGATCATCGGCAATAATCTCCAGATATTCAGTAATCTGATCGAATCTTTAGCGACGACAGGGTTACTCTGTTTCGGTGCCTATCTAGTGATTCAAAATCAATTATCGATCGGACAATTGATCGCCTTTAATATGCTTTTTGCCCAGATCATCGCGCCTTTTCAACGCTTAACCGTTCTCTGGACGCAATTTCAAGAAGTCAATATCGCCGTCGAGCGGATTAACGATGTACTAGACGCAAAGCCGGAGGAGAATTTAGAGGAACTTTCCCGTCAGTTTCTCCCGGAATTACAGGGACATATTCGCTTTGAAAATGTCAGCTTTCGCTACCACACCGACAGCGATCGCAATATTTTAGAAAACCTCAGTTTTGAGATTTTACCCGGTCAAACCGTTGCCCTCGTCGGTCGGAGCGGTTCGGGAAAAACCACGATCTCGAAATTACTGATCGGCCTCTATCCCCCCACCGAGGGGAAAATCTCGATCGACGGTTACGATCTGAGTACGATCGCCCTCAGTTCCCTCCGGCAACAGGTGGGAGTCGTCGATCAGGATACTTTTCTCTTCGGTTCCACGATTCGGGAAAATATCAGTTTAGGTCATCCCGATCACCCCCTAGAAAATGTGGTGGTCGCGGCGAAATTAGCGGGAATTCATGACTTTATTCAATCACTGCCGATGGGGTACGAAACCCAAATCGGCGAGGGTGGAGGGCTACTTTCCGGGGGACAGAGACAACGGATCGCCATCGCTCGATCGCTAATGGGAGAGCCGCGCTTATTAATCCTCGATGAAGCCACTTCCCACCTCGATACCGAATCGGAACGGATTATTCAAACAAATCTCCAGAAAATTCGGCAGAATCGCACGATGGTGATTATCGCCCATCGCCTCTCTACGGTGCGGAACGCAGATTGTATTCTCGTTCTCGATCGAGGGGTATTAGTCGATAGTGGAACCCACGAAGAATTAATGGCCCGTCCCGGTATTTACCGTAATTTGAACTCTAATCAATTGAGTGAATAACTATGACCACCAATCTAGACAGAGAGCGCGATAACTGGTCTTTCCAGACCAAGGAATTGATCGATACTTTACCCCTACCCTGGACGCGTGGTTTACTCTATTTTCTGATTATTTTCGTCTCGATCATTCTCCCCTGGGCGATATTCTCAAAAGTCGATGAAACGGGTGTCGGTCCTGGAAAACTGGAACCCCAAGGAGAAACAGTCAAAATCGATGCTATCGCGACGGGAAAAGTGGAAAAAATCTATGTCCGTGAAGGCCAAGAGGTGAAAGCAGGACAACCGATTTTAACCCTAGATTCCTCATTAATCGGCAAGGAAATACAACAAATTGAGGAGAAAATAGAAGGACAAAAAAGCCGTCTTTCCCAACAGAAACTTGTCAAAAGTCAGTTAGAGATTTCTTTAACCACCCAAAGCCAACAAAATCGCGCGGCAGCAGCGGAAAAAGAAGCCTCGATCGAGCAAGCGCGGGAGAATGTGGACGCATTAATCAAGAAAGCGAAAATATCCCTAGAAGAACAACAGGCGCGGGTAAATCAAGCGAAAACCGCCCTCGCACAAAGTCAGACTGATTATCCGATTCTCAAAAGTCGTTATCAAACGGCTTTAAAAGAAGTCGATCGCTACCGAAAAGCGTGGGAGGATGGCGCGATATCGGAGGTGCAATTCATCGAGCGCGAGGACAATGCCAAGGAGCGCCAACAACTCTACGAGCGGGGAAAAGCGGAGGTAAAAGAAAATCAACATAAACTAGCGGAATTAAAAAGTGCCTACCGTCAGACGAGTCAACAAACGAGCGCCGATATCGCCCAAGCGCGTCTGCAATTACAGGAGCGGCAGCGGGGTTATCAAAGTCTCCGCCATTCCAACGAGTTGGCACTCTTAAGGATACAGGAGCAGATTAACAATCTAGACACGGAGATCGCAACACTGGCATCGGAAATCGCCCAAAGCGAGAGTCAACGGCAAGCGCTCCAAATCCAACTAAGTCAGAGGGTTTTAAAGGCGAATACCGACGGCACGATCTTTTCATTACCGATTAAACGCGCGGGTGCGGTGGTGCAGTCGGGAACGCGGGTTGCGGAGATAGCACCGAAGGGATCGCGGTTTATTCTCAAGGCAGAAATGCCCACGGATCAAAGTCAATTTCTCCGCGCCGGTATGCCGATAAAAGTCAAGTTCGATGCCTATCCTTTTCAGGATTACGGCATTATCGGCGGCAAGATTACCAAGAAATCACCGACGGCGATCGAAAAGGAAACGCCCAACGGAAAAATTAACGTTTTCGAGCTAGAAATTCAACTCGATCGCTCCTGTATTCAAAAGGGAAATCAATGTATTCCCCTCAATCCGGGAGATACGGCTACCGCAGAAGCGATCGTCCGTCAGCGTCGGGTGATCGATTACATCCTCGATCCCTTTAAGGATCTGCAAAAAGATGGGTTAAAACTCTAGTTTTTTTAGGTATCGAAGCCAAATTACTTACACCCCTCCCTAACCCTCTTGCCTATCTCAATTAGGAAATTAATTTCGCATAACTGTTTAAGGAGTCATTATGTCCCATAGTATCACAATCACCAATCAAGACCTTATCCAACAGCTTAAGCTATCGGGGAAAGTCCCCGAAATGGCCGAGGGAATTATCGCTCGGAAAATCATCACCGAAACTGCCACGGAAGCGGGGATTAAAAACACAACTGACGAGTTACAACAGGCGGCCGATCAATTCCGTCTCGCCAAAGGATTACATAACGCCAAAGATACATGGAATTGGTTGCAAAAACAGGGCTTATCCCTAGATGATTTCGAGGAGATCGTTCAATTCAATTTACTATCGGGTAAATTAGCCGAACATCTTTTCGCAGACAAAATTGAATCCTATTTCGTCGAACACCAGCTAGATTATACCGGCGCGGTGATCTACGAGGTGGTGTTAGCAGATCAGGCGATGGCAGAGGAGTTGTATGAATCGATTCAGGAGGAGGAAATCAGCTTTCAGGAAGTAGCGCATCGCTATATCGAGGATGTGGAATTACGACGCAAGGGAGGTTATCGCGGTACTGTTTACCGTAAGGATTTACGACCGAATCTTTCGGCCGCAATTTTCGCATCGGATTCTTCTCGATTGTTGAAACCGCTGCAAGGCGATCGAGGTTTTCACCTGATTTTTGTCGAGGAAATCGTTAAACCAAAATTAACCGAGGAGTTGGCTCTGAAAATCGGTGTTGATTTGTTTAACGCCTGGGTAAAGGAGAAGATTCAGGAAATAGAATACGAGTTAAGTAATTAATTGTGGATGGGGTGGAAGCTATCCATCCCGCCCCTTAATTAGGGTCTGCTGAAAAAGTTTTTCCTAGGGGCAGGGTGTAGGGTGTAGGGTGTGGTGCGATTCGTTGGCTAGAAACTAGACAGTAAGACGTTTAGAGGATTAGCCGCTTGGTAAATGTAGTACCTTGATAACTTTATAACCATACAGGTGCGGGTTAGTAATAACCTTAGTCCTGTCCTCTAGATGCCTAGA
>NZ_JAPZSR010000456.1:0-4702 GCF_027531875.1 Microcystis sp. LE19-84.1B
GTGATACTAAACGTCGGGACATATAAACAGTTATAAGGTTGGTCAGGGTTGACCTGTTAGATTCAGTCAGGGGACTGAAGACCTTACTAGGCGGTTATTTCAGGTATTTCAACCTTATTTCATGCCTAAACGTTTCGCACAAATCCGTTGAGTATGCGCTACATATCAAGATAGGCAAGAGGCAAAAGGATAAATAGATAATCAGTTTCTAATAACCGGATTTAGTATAAATCCCCGTTACAAAAACGGCCGACCGCCCCCTGCCTCCGTTATGGGGTTCTATAGGGGAATGCTCCTATAGGCAAAAGCTCTCAGCGTCAAGTACCAGAGAAACCAAGTATTTTAGAGGTTTTGAACTGTATCGTAGGGGCCTCCGAGAACAGGCTTCTGTAAGGGAGCGAAAGTCTGAGGAGAGAACCACCTCTGGGTGGGATTTCGCCAGGAATCTAATTCAAGTGGACTCGTTGAGCCATAAATTCACAGCAGTGATGCTAGAAGAATCCACGTCCGTAAACGGACGTGGGGTACGTCAAACTCTGTAAACGAAGTCGAGATTGGTCATGCCAGCCGCGGCACCAGCCCCAACATTGGCCATTAGGTAACTACCGACGACGGTGGAATCGTTATACCAGATGTCGCCGTTGCTAGTGTTGACGTAGATGCCGGCGGGGTTTCCCGATGCTCCCCCAGTGAACCCCGCTCCCTTGAAGAACCAGGCAGCGTTAAGGACACTTCCGTTCGCATTAGCACTATTAAAGACCAGACCCTTGATCCCCATACCAAGGGAGCCGGTCAAAGTGCCGTCAAGACTGTTCGCCAGAATGATTGTGTCATTGGCTACGGAGAAGTCGGTGATCAGATCACTGTTCTCTACGTTGTCGAACCTGAAGAAATCGTTTCCAGCACCACCAGTAAGAGTATCCAGACCCAAGTCGCCATTGAGGGTGTCGTTACCAAGGCCGCCATTGAGGACATTGCTGCCACTGTTGCCCGTGAGGACGTTGTTTTTGCCATTGCCAGTAGCGTTGATATTGGCATCTCCCGTCAGGGTCAAGTTCTCAATCCCATATCCTTGCTTACCAAGTGTCCCCGGTGCTAGAGAATAAGTGACTGAGGCAAATACCGTATCAGCCGTCCCACCTAGGGCATCGTCGGAGCTTTCTTTCACGATATCGCCCACATTGTCCACGTAGTAGGTGTCGTTGTTATCACCACCATTCATCAAGTCAACACCAACACCGCCATCGAGGGTGTCATTACCCGCTCCACCATTAAGAGTGTCATTACCTCCCCCTCCAGCTAGGGCATCGGCAAAGCTTGTCCCGACCAAGTTGTTATTGTCCAAGTTACCATCATTGTCAAGAATGGTGGCCGTAGCCGTGTCGGGTCCACTGATAGTGTAGCCGACGGGGGCGGTAATTGTGGTGATGATGGTTTCGCTGGGATCACTCAAGAGGTCATCTTTGGTGGGCAGAGTGATGGTAGCTTTGGAGGAACCTGCCGCAAAGGTGACGCTGTTAGGAGTAGTGCCTGTGTAGTCAACACCTGGAGTCGCTGTCCCCCCTAGGGTGTAGTTGACGGTTAAGGCACTGGAGAGGTCGCCGGTGCGGGTGAGGGTAAAGACACTGCTCACTGGACCTGCTTCCTTCCCATCGGTGGTTTTCACCAGAGTGAGGGTGCCAAGGTCGTCATCGATGATCGTCGCCGTAGCCGTGTCGGGTCCAGTGATAGTGTAGCCAGCGGGGGCGGTAATTGTGGTGATGATGGTTTCGCTGGGCTCACTCAAGAGGTCATCTTTGGTGGGCAGAGTGATAGTGGCTTTGTCCGCACCTGCCGCAAAGGTGGCTTGGCCTAAACTGGGATCATTGTAGTCGCTGCCGAGGGTAGCAGTACCCGCCAAGGTGTAGTTGACGGTTAAGGCACTGGAGAGGTCGCCTGTACGAGTCAGGGTAAAGACACTGCTCACTGGACCTGCTTCGTTACCATCGGTGGTCTTGGCGATCGAGATTGATTTTGTCGTAACACCGCCATCACCATAGATTTTGACATCATCAAGGTTCCACGAACTTACTGTATATACATCAGAGCTACCAACATTGAACCCGAAACGAATTTGAGTTGAGGCACTCTTGTAGGCACTAATATCAAATTGTTGAGGGGTCCAAGCGTTATCTTGGACTTCTGGAGAAGCTCCTGAACTCCAGAGATTGACCCAGCTAGAACCGTTGAAGATATCAACTGTGTTCTGCATATAGGGAGTGTAGTCACTATTGAGCCAACGGGCAAATTCAAAGAACAATTGATTGGCCGTGCTGGTGTTGATAACCGGACTGGTTAAATAATAGAAGCCGTGCAAGGCTGTAGAGGCATTTCCACCAATAACAACCCCAGCTACACCATTATCGGCTGTGGGAGTATTGTCCGTTCCGGGATCAGGGTTGCCATAATTTTGACCCGTAGAAGTTGTGGCGGCACCGATTTGCCATTCTGTCCCCAGAGTCCAACCCTGGCTGTTATTGGCAAAATCATCCGAGAAGTAGGTGGTAAATCCTTCCTCAGAAATAATAGTTCCCGTTGCTGTATTAGGAGAACCATCAATGTAGCCCGTCCCAGAATTGACGGTTAAAATAACTGATTCGCTGTTTTCCTGTACGGTGTCAGCAATCGGATCAACCTCGACCGTTGCCGTTGTCGCACCGGGGGCAAAAGTGACGGTTCCTAATTTCGTCGTCGGGTCAAAGGTGACAGCACTACCTGTTAATAGGTTGTAATCGGCTGGGTCGCTTCCCACCGGAGCAGCGTTGGCTATGCCACTCGCCCCGAAGTTAACGGTCAGGGGAGAACTCAGGTTTAAGTTAGTGCGAGTAAAGGTATAAACCAAGTTAGTCGTACCGTCTTCCTGCACACTGGCCGGGCTGACACTGACGGTTACGGAAGGTAAGTTAGCCGCCAAAGCATTAAAAACATTGAGCCGCTTACCAGAAACCGTTTTCCCTGCTAAAGCCGCAATCGGATCCCCCGTGTTCATTAAGGTGTTTTTCACCTGTTGTGCCGTCCAGGTGGGATTTTGTGACCACAACAAAGCCGCCGCCCCGGTGACATGGGGACTGGCCATGGATGTCCCTGAAAGGGTCGCATATCCACCACCAGGAGCCAGACTGTAAATGTCTGAACCAGGCGCACCTAAATCTACGCTGGTTAAGCCATAGTTAGAAAAGGAAGAGAGAGCATCGGTGCGGGTGGTAGAAGCAACGGAAATAATATTAGGGAGGTCGTAGCTGGCAGGATAGGAGGGGCTTGTGTCAGTGTTTTTTGCATCATTACCAGCCGCCGCAATAAATAAAGCTCCCGCCTGACCCGCCGCGTTAATCGCATCGTAGAGGGCTTGACTATAAACGCCGCCTCCCCAGGAGTTATTGGTGAGCTTAACTCCTTTGGCCGTCGCATAGTTAATTGCCAAAATAGCATTGGAGGTAGAGCCTGATCCTTGATCATTCAAAAACTTCAGCGGCATGATTTTGGCATTCCAAGCCACCCCCGTCACGCCGACCCCATTATTTCCTTTGCCAGCAATGGTTCCCGAAACATGGGTTCCGTGACCATGAACATCACTGGGGTCATTGTCGTTATAGGCAAAGTCCCAACCGTGAATGTCATCAATGTAGCCATTGCCATCGTTGTCAATGCCATCTCCGGCAATTTCCCCCGGGTTTGTCCAGATATTACCGGCCAAATCGGGATGATTGTAGTCAACTCCCGTATCAATGACCCCAATCACTAAATTAGGATTGCCAGTTTGAATGTCCCAGGCTTCAGGGGCATCAATATCGGCATCGGGAGTACCACCATTTTGTCCGGTGTTATGCAGTCCCCAAAGTTGATTAAAACTGGGGTCATTGGGGAATGTCGCCTGGGTACTAATTGTACCCAGCGTCCGAATATAGTCGGGTTGTATGTATTCAAAAATCGGATTGGAGCGATATTTTGCCAGAATCTTCTCCACAGAGAGCGACCCCGATAACTTCCAAACCTGCGCCCCCGTTAGCCTAATCGTCTGGGTGCTGACAGCACCAAAGAGGGACTGAAACTGAGCAACTTGGGCGCTGGCGATCCCTTGCTTAAACTTGACAATGAGTTGATTGGGAGCATAAGGGGCAAGAGTGCTAGTTGCTGCCGGTTCTAGCTCTGAGGTGACGGGGTCGGCAGTGGGTACAGAGGCAGGACCCGACGCTGGACTGGTGGTGACGGGGGCAGCGGTGGGTACAGAGGCAGGACTCGACGCTGGACTGGTGGGATAACCAGAAGAGTTAATACTGAGGGAAGCGGGAAAGACCACTTGACTCGTAGTAGCAGGGGAGACTGGAACCGTGGGGGCCTCCGAGGAGACTTTAGATGGGGAGGGGTTAGAGTTCAGGACTCCTAAGGGAGAAGTTTCCCTCGATACAGTTAAATCGTGGGAACCTGTTAAATCAAAGGTGATTGGAAAGGATTGCTCAAAACTCAAAGAATCTGCTGGAGATGTCATATTTGTACTAGATAAATCGGAACTTACTTGTGTCGTCTTCATCGGAAATTTTGGGTCTGAAACCCCGCCGTTCTAGGTTGGCTTTACGTTAGAATTAAAAGGCCAGTCTCGAAAACCAAGTGGACGGCGCAGCACCTGGAAAACTCGGCTTAGGGGGTTCCGACCAGAAAAGCTTGG
>NZ_JAPZSR010000454.1:0-4731 GCF_027531875.1 Microcystis sp. LE19-84.1B
AGAAAATTCCCTAAGCTCCCTCTCTGTCCAGCAATGCTCTAAAGTTGATAAATATCAATCTAACAAAAACTCAAAGCCTTACTATACAAGCTTTACAAGCATGAGTTGTTAATAATTTTGCATAACAGGTTTGGTAGAGTCTCGTTTATTTTTGTCCAGGTACTTATTTTCTATCAAGATGTCGAGAGAACAAAAAAATGTTTGGTAAATTGTTAAAATATTATCAAAGCTAATAAAGGAGTAATTTCTCATGATTGCCATTAAAGAAAACTTTCCCCAACTTACTCCAGAAGAATACTTTGCTTGGGAAGAAAAGCAACTAGAAAAACACGAACTGATCGATGGTCAAGTGTACACTATGAGCGGCGGCAGCAAAAACCATAGTCTCATCTCAGTTAGATTTATTACCCTGTTTTCCAACCACCTTGAAAGCACTGGCTGTGAAGTAGGTAACTCAGATCTGAGAGTCAACATTGTCGAAACAACTAACTACACTTATCCTGATGTTAGCGTAACCTGCGACGATCACGATAAAACTACAACCCAATACATTACTTATCCTTGTCTCATTGTTGAAGTTCTTTCACCTAGTACCGAGTCCTATGATAGAGGTGGCAAATTTAGAATGTACCGCAAAAATCTAGTTTTACAAGATTATTTATTAGTGAGTTCCACCAGCATCGAAATGGATTTATATCACAAAAATGATGCTGGTGAATGGCTCATTATTAACTACCAAGAAGGCGATACCGTAGAACTCAAAAGCATTAATCTAAGTTTTCCGATTGAACAAGTCTATCGCAACCTCGACCTTACCCCAGAAACAACACCTTGAAATTGAAAAATCTTGTTAATAAGTTGGAAGCAATCTATCTATCTATACTAGGGAGTAAAGTATGCTCAAAAAATCATTATCTATGACTATCACCATAGCTACTTTATTGGTAGTATTATGGCAAACTGAGGGTGCAACCCAATCGTCTGGAAGAGAGATTGCCTGTAGCCAGATAATCAATGATTTCAAAGACGGCACTCTGACAACAAAATGGAACAATGGTCGCACCCATAGAGAGAAAGTTTTTTTTACTGCGGGTACGAATGGAGTTTATTTAAACTGGGAAAACTCACAGGATAGGTTTCTCATCAAAACCAATGGTTCGGCTTTTGAACTTGTAAGAGGTCAAAACTGGCAAACTTACAGGGGTACTCGTCGTGCAACTGACATACCAGGAGTCAATATCGAGCGATCTGCTTATTCCTACCCTGATCAAGTTGCTGGAACTTTCCTTTTAAGGTTGTCGTATAGTAGGCGTGTACCTTGATGAAAACAACGTTAAGCCGTTCAGTAATGAAATCAGAATTTGGCAAATTAACTAGCAGGATGGCATTAATGTCTATCTCAAATTGTGTGACTTTTCTCTTTATTTCAACTAGCTTTCTGCTACTAATAGAACCAGTAAAAGCACAAGATTGCGGTAGCAAAAATGGCATTAGCATCCCTTGCTGGGATGATTTTAAGGACTCTGATGAAGGCAGTGAATCACTCCCTTTTTACCCCTATGCCAAAAGACCTAATGGTTGCAGTATTCCGGGTGGAAGACCGGGAGAATATGATAACTTTGGTAGCCTTGGCTACGACTTCAGTTTTAGAGAACCTTGCAATAACCACGATCGCTGTTACTATACTTTAGGCACAGATGCCAATGATTGTAACACCAGATATAGAGCAGAACTTTTTCAGGTTTGTCATAATGGGGCATCACAACCCCTAAAACCCCAAGATTTTTTCACGGGTGGCGCATCAAGGGCTGCTGTTATCGAAAACTGTCTGACTCGTGCTGATTTTATGTCACAAGCAGTTTTTGCAGTACAACACAGGTATCATACAGAGGCACAAAATGCGCAAGCGGATTATCGAAAATTTGGGTTAAAACCCCGTCCTTTTAGGACGGCTTTTCCTGATTTTTAATGTAGCACTTAAGAACTTCCAGTGACGCACCTCCTACAGAAGAGACAAAATAACTGGGCGACCAAAGAGCATCTTTTCCGTACGGCTTAGGATAACCAGCTTGTCCATATCTACGACTAGAGACTCCTTTTAAAGAATTGACCATTACAGAAATAGCTAGTTTCGGTGGGTATTCAATCAATGCGTGTATATGATCAGACTCCCCGTTAAATTCCAATATCTGAAAATTCAGGTTCTTCCGAACTTACATACTATTTGTTGACATTACCACCGGCGGCAATTAAATTAATAGTTTTAAGCAAAAAGTAAACAATCCCAACCCAGCAACTAAATCTAATGAGCTATCGCCATAACTTGACCCAATTATTAGAAGAAATTAATTTACAGAAACCTTCGATCAAAATTCCTACCTTTGTTACTCATGACTTGGTAGATACTTATCAAATTTGTCGTCTAATTGATGATTTCATTTTTGAATATTTTCAAGAAAATAGAAAAACAGACACAGACATTGCAGACAATAGGGATCAAAAAATCGATGATGCTTTGGATGAGTTCCAGTCTAAAGTAGTTGAAAAAATCCTGAAAGAAAAACAGGATTTTAAAAATATATCTCTCAAAAAGAAGAAAGTATTTAAAAAAATTTTTGAGTTTGCTCAATGTGAAAACTTGTACTTATCGAATAAATATGTCAATCTTATCTCGGAAAGTCTAGGTCATACTTTAGAAGAAATTGCTTCTATTAGTTCACAGGTTTTTGTACCAGAAAAAATTCTAAATTTTAAAATCAAAGGTGTGGATTTAGTAGTTTTTAATCAAGGAATAATCAAATACACTCAATTAAAAACTAAAAAAGATACTCTTACTGGTAGCCAGAGTGATCGGAGTATCAATGAATTAAAAATACATCCTAACTCAGTTTTTGCCGCTGCTTTAGATATGGGCAATTCTTGGACAATTAGCAAAACCAAAGCTAAAGAGAATAATATTGAGCTATTAGCAGGGCAAGCTTTTTGGTCAATGTTGGACTTAGATTATGAAACTATCCTGAATAAGTTAAAGATGACAGTCAGGAAAATCGAAAAAAAACTTTATCAAGTTTAGCTACTTTGATGTATAATAGAGAGGTAGATAAGTTGCTAATTATTGGTTATGACTCAGGTAAATCTACAAAAAGCCGCTAATATTCTCGGTGTAACTACCGCAGAAATACTAACATGGCAAAAGAAAAAATTAATCAAAGGTCAGAAAATTAATCAAGTTGATTGGCTATTTGATCTCGAGCAATTAACCAATCTTAAAAATAACCAATTCCCTGGAGAATTGAAAATCTTACAAACTGTTGAGCCAACTAATTACACAGTTATTGAATTATTTGCTGGTTGTGGTGGTATGGCTTTAGGTTTAGAAAATGCGGGACTAAAAACGCAATTACTGGTGGAAATCAACCAAGATTGTGTTAATACTTTAAGACTTAATCGACCGCAATGGAATGTTATAAATCAAGACATAAAAAAGATTAAATTTTCCAATTTTAGAGACAAAATAGATATTGTAGCTGGAGGTTTTCCCTGCCAACCTTTTAGTTATGCTGGGTTAGGAAAAGGATTAGAAGATTTGAGAGGAAGCCTATTTTTTGAATTTGCTCGTTGTTTACAGGAAGTGCAACCTAAAATCGCTATAGCCGAAAATGTTCGAGGATTATTAAGCAATAAAAAAGGAGAAACTCTGCAATTAATGCTGGAAGCTTTACAGGAAATCGGTTATTATGCTGCTTATCAAGTTTTATCGGCTCAATTTCTCGATGTTCCCCAAAAAAGAGAAAGATTAATTATTATCGCCACCCGTCAAGACCTAAATATTAAACCCATCTTTCCCCAATATAAAAACTATACTATTTCTCTGAAAAAAGCCCTAGAGAATTGTCCAAGTTCTCCGGGAGTAGAATATAAAGAAAGAAAAAAAGAGATTATGTCCTTAGTTCCCGCAGGAGGAAATTGGCGGAATTTGCCGATGGATATTCAAAAAGAATATATGAAAAATAGTCTTAAAAATCACGGCGGACGGACAGGATATGCTAAAAGATTATCTTGGGATGAACCAGCTTTAACTATTACCTGTAGTCCGGCACAAACCCAAACAGAAAGATGCCATCCCCAAGAAACTCGTCCTTTGACTGTGAGAGAATATGCACGAGTGCAGTCCTTTCCCGATGATTGGCAATTTACCGGTAATTTAACCTCTCAATATCGACAGATTGGTAACGCGGTTCCCGTGAATATGGCCTATCATCTTGGTGGCTGTTTAATTAATATGTTGCAAGGGGATTATCTGGGGGAAACACAGCCAAAAACTGAACAGTTAAGCATTCCGGGGTTAGAAGTGAATTAATTTTGACTAAAAGTAAATAGGGTTTGCGGCAAAAAGTTATTGAAAAGTACAGGTCTCTTAATCAATGATTTCACTTAGCTACAAGCATAAGCTTTAGTTGTTAATTAATTCCTAAGTTATAACTTATCGTAATCATTGACCGAGAAAAAGTGCTGTTTTTCCATTTCAGACATAAAAAAGCCCAAAAAACCTGCCTCAACAGGTTAGAAAGATTCATGACTAAAAAAGTAATAGACATCTCCAAAAATTTATAAGTCAGTCACAGCAAGGAAGAGAGGCAGATTAGACCAAGAGTCAAAATTAGCTCTCAAAACCGATTAATCAGGGTTTAAAGAGACAAAATCCAATTTTGACGGAAAACTATGGCTAAT
>NZ_JAPZSR010000442.1:0-18679 GCF_027531875.1 Microcystis sp. LE19-84.1B
ATTTTTGCCTCAAACCCTATCGGCGTAAGAACTTCAGGATTTTGTGTCCAGTAGTTCATTAGTATTTCATTGCTTGAACTCAGGCTCTGTAAGACTTTTAGCCATAGCTAGTATGTTTATACGGGGGAAGTCCAGTTATAACATATAATTAATTTGCAAGAGTTCTAATTAAAGAAAAAGAGGCGGATATTTTTGCGGCTAATTTCTTAATTGATACTGGAGATTGGCAGAGATTTATCGCCAATAATTCTCTGAATAGAAAAGCTATTAATCAATTTGCCGAACAACTAGGAATACACCCTGGTATTATTGTTGGTAGAATGCAACATGAGCAAATTATTTCTTATCAAAACTGTAATGATCTCAAGGACAAATATTGTCTAAATAGGCAGGATTCCTTTTTGGTATTGACGAGCGACTCCCCAAAAGGAAAACTTCCTATCTCACCCTTGAGATAACTGCTGTAAGCGGAGATTACTATGGATAAATTTGACAATAACTAACAAAATTGCGATAAAATCAAAAAAAGTCAGGGAGAGGATAGTTATGCTCGATCTTGCGAAATTAGCGGCAAAAATGCCAGGGATTAGTCAACATTTTCAACAGGAAGTGGCAGCTAGTCGTGAGCGAGTGCAACGGGCTAAAATTCTTTTAGAACAGGCTCAACAGCAACAGGAAAAACTGCTAGAACTCTATCATAACTGGCACGATCGCCTAATTTTCTCCGTCGCGCTACCGATCGAACCTCTCGACACCCGCGTTACTATCCTTCCTGCTCCCGAAAGTCATAGCGTTTTTGCCACGGATGGTTCCCAAATTGCCCCTTCTCACCACGAAATCGCCTACTGTTATCTAATTAATATCGGTAGGATCATGTTGCACTATGGCCAAAATTTACACCCGCTCCTTGATAGCATCCCCGAAGTCTATTACAAATCGGAAGACCTCTACATTTCTAAACAGTGGGGTATTCGCGTGGATGAGTGGATGAGTTATCGTCGGACGGTATTAGAAAGCCAAATGTTAGCGGAAATGGCTACTCGTTGGGTAAAACCCCCCGGCGCCCATTATGAACCAAATTTAGCCCTTGTGGATGGTTCTTTGATCTATTGGTTTATCGATAGTCTCCCCCCGGAAGCAAAAGATTTAATTTTGCCACCGATTTTTCAGTCTTGGGACGATTTGCGCTCGGCTAAAATCCCGCTTATGGGTTATATTAGTGCTTCTCGTAGCACGGAAGGCTTAAAT
Organism: Microcystis sp. LE19-84.1B; assembly: GCF_027531875.1. NCBI lineage: Bacteria > Bacillati > Cyanobacteriota > Cyanophyceae > Chroococcales > Microcystaceae > Microcystis > Microcystis sp. LE19-84.1B. The sequence goes on from NZ_JAPZSR010000442.1 coordinate 1,249, forward strand.
TTCCTGCGTTTACAATCTTGTCCCCATGATACTCCCAATTGCCTGATCAATTGCGGTGATTTAGACCCAGAAAAAACTCCTTGTCGCGTTGTCGATCCTCTCCGGGATGCTTCTCTCTGGGGTTATTTATTGGAACCGGGGCAAAGAAGTCCTTTTTGGCGCAGTTCTTTGAAGATACTCGATCTTTATGGGGATGAACATCGCATTTACTTCTGTTATCTCCATGTGGGGACGGAAATCGCTAGGGTAGAGGTTCCTGCTTGGGTGGTGGAGGAGGGAGAATTACTCGATCGCTCTTTGAGTATTTTACTGGCCCAGGTGTTAAAAGGTTATGGTTATCCGATCGCCTTAGCGGAAGCGCACAATTTAGCGGTGATTAAAGGTGGCGATCGCTTGCGTTTTTTTGCCCTTTTGGAACAACAGATGATTAAAGTCGGTTTACAGGATGTGGGAACATCTTATAAGGAAGCTAGAAAACGCAGTAGTATCGCTTAATTGAGGAGGCAGCAGATGGGGAGTGGTTATGCTAAATCCAGTTATTGCGTGAGTGCCTCTCTTGATATGTAGCCCATACTCAAGGGATGGCCGTATTACTTCCGATTTTATCACTCAATCCAAGTCTTTGGGGGGTTCTACCCCCCAACCCCCCCGTTGGGGGCGTGGCGCCGCCCCCAAACCCCCCGCGCATTAGTTTTTCGGTGGGATGCTTACACGCAGCTGCTGATACATCTGTAATAATTTAAGAGTCACTCCACTTGCAGGAGTGCCTCTTTGCGTTATTTCAGCTTCTATTTTCAAGTCAGGAGACTGGGAGCAGGGAGATGGGAGACCACTTCGTGCGCGTTGCGGGGGAGATGGGAGATGGGGAGTGGTCACTGATAACTGATAACTGATAACTGATAACTGGTCACTGATAACTGAAAAAGGTGGGAATTACCCACCTTAAACTTGATTTTTGCCGAATTTGTCTAGCGACTGCTACGATCTTGGTCTAAGACGCTGACGGGGAAATTATTATAACTAACGTGATGTTTGCTAGTTTTTTGAATTTCTTCTTTGATTTGATCTAGATCAACATAGCGATCGGCTACATTAATTAAACTATCACTGGTCATCGATCGCAAACTAACCACTTCCACTCGCGCACCGCGGTAACTGACGGAATCGGCAGCATAGGCCAAATCCCCATCACCACTGACAATGACTGCGGTATCATAGGAACCGACTAGCGCCATTAAATCCACGGCGATTTCCACGTCGAGATTGGCTTTTTTGGAACCATCGGGTAATTGTACTAGATCTTTAGCGATGACTCGATAACCGTTGCGACGCATCCAGAGGAGAAATCCCTGCTGTTTTTCGTTAGTGCGATCAACTCCAGTATAAAAGAAGGCGCGCAAGAGACGAGAACCAGCAGTTAAACGACAAAGTAATTTGGTGTAGTCAATTTCGATACCTAATTGCAGAGCCGCATAAAATAAATTAGAACCATCGATGAAAATCGCCACACGACCGCGATTTTCTAGCACTTGTTCGGGGGTGAAGACTGGGGCCGTGTCATAATCATCAAACATTTTATTTTTCCTCGTTTGTTAAAAGTTTAGTGTTGGGTGTTTGCCAGTTGTATCCCAAAGGACAACAGACCTTAAAAAATAGAGTTATCAAAAAATTCCTTTAGGAATCGTTTAACGGCAGTTCTAGTTTAGAAAAGATCGGTTCAGGTGTTCCTAGTTGTGGATTTGTGGGTAATCCCCATTGACAGTGTTGGGAAAAAGAGACACCATCAGGGGAGTTTTCCCCATCCTCCGACCTGAAAGTATTAAAATCAATAACAAAACCTAGTTGTTGATAAATTTTACTGCTCAAGGTCGGTATTATCGGTGAGAGTAGGTAGGCAGAGAGTCTTACGGATTCCAAAACTGCGTAGAGGACTTGTTCTACCGCTGCTTGTTGTTTCTGTTTAAATAAACTCCAGGGCGCACTCTCATCGATAAACTTGTTACTAGCGCGAATTAACGCCAATATTTCCTCACAGGCTTGATTAAATTGTAGCGCATCATACTTCTGTTCAACAATAACCCCTAGATTGATCCCCATATTCTTAAGACGATTGTCGTTGGGGATATCTACGCCAGTCAACTGGGGGGGGATATTTTGGCAGTATTTTTTGACCATGCCTAGGGTGCGATTGAGGAGGTTGCCTAAATCGTTGGCTAAATCCGCGTTAAGAATATTAACAAATCTGGTTTCCTGAAAATCGCCATCCTGTCCTAATTCAATCTCTTTAACGAAATAGTAACGGACGGCATCGGCTCCATAGCGATCAACCAAATCGAAGGGATCGAGGGTATTACCGAGACTTTTGCCCATTTTACGCCCATCTTTGGTCAAAAAGCCGTGGCCGAATACTCTTTTAGGCAAGGGTAAACCCGCCGACATTAGCATAGCTGGCCAATAAATGGCATGGAATCTTAATATATCTTTACCGATCAGATGCAGATCGATCGGCCACCATTTGGCCAAGGCATTTTCTAGGGTGGGTTCGTCTTCGGGGTCGAGAAGGGCGGTAACATAGCCAAGAAGGGCATCAAACCAGACGTAGATGGTATGCTGACCATCGTGGGGAATAGGAAACCCCCAAGCGACATTAACCCTAGAGATAGAGAAATCCTGTAGTCCTTGGTTGACGAAGTTGAGAACCTCATTACGTCGGCTTTCTGGTTGAATAAAATTGGGTTGCTCTTGGTAAAGTTGTTCTAGTTGTGCTTGGTATTTAGAGAGACGGAAAAAATAGTTTTCCTCGTCGCGCCATTCGGCGGCCAGGTTAGTATGAATGGGACAACAGCCATTATCTAACAGTTCTCTTTTTTCCTTAAATTCTTCACAGGCAACGCAATACCAACCCTGTTGGCGATCAAGATAGATATCGCCCTTTTCCCAGACTCTTTCAAAAAATTCGTTAACAATTGCCTGATGACGGGGGGCAGTGGTACGACTAAAGCGATCATACTGGATCTGTAGCTTTGCCCAGAGATTGGCAAAACTGGTGACAATGCGATCGCATTGTTCTTGGGGATTGAGTCCTTTGGCTGCCGCAGTCCGTTCGATTTTCTGTCCGTGTTCGTCGGTTCCTGTGATTAGGAGAACAGAATTGCCCTGTAACCGCTTCCATCGTGCCATAACATCCGCTACGATCGTCGTGTAAGCACTACCGATGTGAGGGATGTCGTTGACATAATAAAGGGGTGTTGTTAAAGCAAATGTTTTTCGCTCATTCAAATCATTCATGAAATTTATTTTTTTAAATAGACGAGGCCGCCGTAAGGCTGATCCGTAGATGATTGGGAGATAATCCCGATATTTTATGATCCTCTAATTCTGTTTTATCCTTTAGTTGTGATCTAAGTCAATAAAAACAATCTTAAGGCCGATTTTTTTTTTCCATGACGCTGCTTACCCCCCTATCCACCTCTCGTTTAATTCTTGATACCACACGCACGAGTCTGTTTACCGTCGGTCAAGAAAATCTACCCAGCCAAGGAGTGGCGATCGTGGTAAGTAACCATCGCAGCTTTTTGGACGCGCCGATTTTAATTCAAGCTTTGGGCAAAACTCTCCCGATCGCCTGTCATCACTACATGGGAAAAACGCCGCTTTTGCGGGAATTAATCGGAGAATTGGGCTGTTTTCCCTTTGATACCCCTGAAAAACGCCACCGGACTTTTTTTCGGCAAGCAACGGATTTTTTACAGTCTGGACAATGGATCGGTTTATTTCCGGAAGGTGGATCGCCGATGTTAAATTTGACTGCTCCTCGTCAAATTAGCCGTTTTCAAAGCGGATTTGCCCATTTAGCCCTGCGTTGTCCCGTGGAGAATCTATCGGTCTTACCTGTGGCTATTCTCTCCGAGTCGGAAACTGCTATTAGTCCTTTTCCCGTGCGTTTGCTGCGCTGGTTAGATACCACAGAACCTTTATTCGATCAAGATGGTTGGCATCCTGTTGTATTTTATCATCGTGTCAAGGTGGCGATCGGTCGTCCCTACGGAATTACTGAGAGCGATCGCTCAGATTATCAAGGTAAACAAGGAAAAAAAGCCCTTAACCGTTTAATTGGTCATTGTCAGTCGGAAATTAGCGATTTATTGCTGAAAGGCTAAGTCAGCAGACAGGAGGCAGCCTTGAATCAGTTATCAGTTATCAGTTATCAGTTATCAGTTATCAGATGTAAGTTTTCAGTTCACTGATTACTGTTTACTGTTCACTGTTCACTGAAAATACTTCTCACTTCCTAACTCATAATTCATAATTGATAGTGGAGTGATTTGTTATAAGTAGGGAGGCACAATTATTTGTAGGATGGGTTAGCGGTAGCCTAAAATGATCGGGCGTTGGGTTTCATGCTTCAACCCAACCTACGTTCTAGGGTTGATTCAAGGTAGGGTTGATTCATGAATCAACCCTACCCCGACTGATTACTGTTTACTGTTCACTGAAAATACTTCCCACTTCCTAACTCATAATTGATAGTCCTTTTTCTGTTGCGCTAATATTCTGACTAGCTCTGCTTTCTTCATCTTGCTTAAACCAACGATTCCCTTTTCTTTGGCTAGACTCTTTAATTCAGAAACAGTCTTGAGTTTGAGAGTTTCTTCTGAAAATTCCTCAATCACTGCATCTTGTTGAGATTGAGGAGTGAGATAAAAGACAGTTTTGAGTAAATCTAATCCCTTCCCTTTTGTAATTCCACACTTGAGGGCAACAATTGAGTCTAAACTCTTCCAGAATTGACGGGGAGCCTCATCAATCCTAGCAGTAGCAGTAGCTAATTTAACTGTTTTTATTGGGCTATTCGGTTGTTCAATCAAGAACTGTAAAGCAGATTTAATTTCTTCTCTTGAAGCTGTTGACAGATTTATTTTTGGGGTTTCTTCTCTTGCCAAAGCTCTGGATATATTCCTAGCATCTTCTGTTCCATCGGCAATAATACACCAAATTCTTTCTAGTCCAGCCCTTTCAGCCACAGCATAAACAAATGAGTTGCCGATAACTTCATAGCGATCCTCTGATAGTTCTTTGACGATTACAGGCAGCCAATTGCGTCCACCTGTCTGCTGTAATAGTTTGGCAGTAACTTCAATTAAAAAACTATCAGCATCGGTCCCATTGGTAATTTCTATTTCATCTAAGTAGAGATACTTCAAAGTACCAATATCGGTATATTCCATCATTGTAAAAAATACTCCTTTGCTAAGTCTTTGTAGTAGTCATAAACTGAACGATGTTTATAAACGGCTGGCACGCGAGCGAAAGCAGCACTGGCTATAATAGCGTATTCTGGCAGGTGGTGAATATGTAAATCTTTTTTGGCATTAGTGTATCTGGGATAAAAATAGGGTACAAGGTTTTTGTCATTTTCTAGTATTTGATCAATTTCTTTTTGGGCAATCTCTAACTGTGGTTGAGTAATCTTCTCACCGTTGAAAAAAATTGGTAAGGCTATGGGAGTCCCATCTTTTTTTAATTTTTGCATTGGCGGCAGAAACTCCTTGATGGCAATAGCTGCATTATTAAGGGAGAATGAATTGTTATGTTTTGTGGGTAAGAGGACAACATCAGCAGCATAAACAGCCAGCTGGCTAGTAAATCGCCAATTGGGAGCTGCATCTATAAAGATGTAATCATATTCATATCTAGCTAAGTCTAATTTTCTATGGAGAGTGGATATTTTCATGTGAGGATGATAGTCAGACTCCGTAAGCTCTGCTATTTTATTATCAGCAGGAACAACATCGAAAGTAATTTTTAATTTTTTAGTCTGAAAAATGTAGATATAGGGACGAATCACTGATTTTATATCAATATTACGGTCAGTTAAAGCCTTTTCTAGTAGTCCATCTTCTGGTTCCATATTTAGGATAGATTTAGTTAAATCTCGTTGATTAAAATCAAAGTCTAAAACTAGAACTTTTTTACCTAAAAAAGCAAGAATAGCCGCAAGATTTATGGTTGTGGTGGTTTTGCCTACACCGCCTTTATTATTGTAAACAGTAACCGTTAATGCTTTGGGAGTGTTGTCAATTTTTGTCTTGATCAGAGCTATAGTATCATCAATGTTATCAGGGGTTAGCTCTATGCAAGTAGTGGCAGGAAAAATGATTTTACCATGTTTTCTAAATAACTGGATGTGTGAACCGTTAGTGATAATTCCCCATTGGGCTGCTTGACACTTAGTCCCTAATAACTGACGCTTTAACTGATTGACAGTTGCCTTATAACCTGGACTATTTTCAGTTAAGTTAGTATATCTATCTTTTAACTCTATCAGCAGAAAAGGATTACTCTTTGTCTGCAAAAAAATATCGTTTGCTAGGTTTCTCCGAGTGGCAAAGTCGGTAATCCCACCGCCTCCCGTTTCGTACTCTGGAATTCTCTCCGTGGTTGAAAATCCTAAATATGATATTAGGTAAGGTGCAAAGTTGGTGCTAACGATCGCCTGAGACGCATCTTGAGGCAAATGCTGAAGATAAGATTTGAGACTTTTTACTTTGGGGGTGTTATCTTTCATTTGAGTTCACAAACTATAGACTAAAGTTGATGAATTACTGTTTTTTTGATTATAATACTAAATCCAGTTATTAAAAACTGATTATTTATTCCCCGTCTTGCCTTTTGCATGAGTAGAAAACGGGTTTCTCCGAGAAACCCGTTTTCTGTGGGTTACTCAACGGATTTAGTATAACACCCCATTTCCTCAACCCCTAAACCATTATGGAAAAATTAACTAATCTCGATCGCATTGCTGAAGAAATTTTAGGTTTAATTCCAACAGAAACGGTTATCATTGCCGAATTTGACGGTGATGGTATTTATTATCGTGCGGGTGCGGGTAAAAACACCCAGGCAATTGTGGGCAAAAGGGGTGATATTGCCACGTCGGGATTGTGTACGGTGGTTTACCAGGGGAGTTGTCCGGTGGTGGTGGGACAAACCCTAGGAGATAATCGCATCCGTCAGGATATAGCGGTGGCTTTGGGGATAAAAACGGCTTTAGCTGTGCCAATTAGGGTTAATAATCGGTTATTTGGTGCAGTAATGCTTTTAAACCGTCTCGATGGTCAGGAATTGACCGATCGAGATAGTTTGTTAGTGGAGGAATATCTGAACTCGCTACTCAGAGATGAGGGATAGAAGCGGTTGGGTAATCCAGTTGAATGCTACGGCGATTTGATGGTTAAGGGTGGGCAGACGGTAGAGATAGACTAAGCGACGGGTAAGATGGGCAAGGGGACCGGCTAATTCTAGTCCTAAACCGCTAATCGTAGCTTCATCGACTCCGAGGGTCAACATTTCGCCTAAAGGTTGATAACGGAAGGGTAAAGCCGGTTTATCGTGGAAACTCGCCCAAATATTCCAAGCGCAGTAGTCGGACTGTTGAAGGGCGACCTGAGCCGTGGCAGCGTAGGGTTTATCCTCTTGATCGCGACTATCGGCCGCATCGCCGATCGCGTAGATGCTAGAGTTTTCGACAGTTTGTAAATATTGATTAACTTTTAGTAATTTGCGCTCATTATGTGCTATGGGCAAATTAGCGAGCAGTGGAGAGGCGATCGGACTAACGGTCCAGAGAATTAGATCAACGGGGATATTGTCGATCTGTCCTTTGTAGTCAAGGGAGAGGCGATCAGCTTGGATATCGGCGACGGTGGTTTCTAGGTCTAACCAAACTAGACGTTTTTCTAGGGCTTTTTTGGCGGTGTCGCGGTTAAATTGGGTTGAAGGGCCAAGTATATCGGGGTTTCTTTCGATCAGACGAATTCTTCCCCTTTCTCCGAGGCGATCGGCCAGCTTACAGGCTAATTCTACGCCGCTATAACCGCCCCCGATAATGGCGACCCGAATTTTATCGCGATCGGATTTTTCTAGGGTTTTGAGTCGATCCTGAAGACGATAGGCATCCTCTAGACTACGAAAGGGGATAGCGTGGGTTTTGGCCCCGGGTAGGAATTCAAGGGAAGATTGACCACCGAGGGCGATCACGAGGCGGTCATAGCATATATCGTTTTGATTGTCAAGGGTTATTTTATGATTATTAATATTGATCGCCGTGACGGTTCCCTGTTGGAAGTTAACGGGGGTATTGGCGAGCAATTCGCTGAAAGGGGGAGCAATTTCCCAGGATTGTAGTTCTGAGGTGACTAATTCGTAGAGAAGGGGAGAAAATAAAAAGCGATCGCTTTTATCAATTAAGGTAATTTGGGGGGGGTGTTGATCGGTCCAAGGCAATTGACTCAAACGTAGAGCAGTATAGAGTCCACCAAAACCACCACCGAGAATACAAATTTTTGGGATTGAGTCAGTCATATCGATCGCTGAGGGTTTTGTTTCTTATTTTGACACTCCCTGCCATAAAATGGACGGGGAACCTTAAACCCAAATTTTCGGTAAAGCGAGGAAAGAAAAATGTTTTTATTTATCTACCCAGCCAAATCGTCAGCAAAGCCATAATTGTAGCCAGAAAAAGGATATGATTCATCCAATCGTCGAAAGACCAATTTTTAAACATAATCACTATTAGCGTAGAAAACTTTTAAACCTACATCCAATCCTACACATTTTTTAGTCGGTTCTAGCGGTTTTGCCTATTCCCGAATATCAACGCTTAGACAGAATTGGAGATAATAAACATTTGAACGATTATTTTTCTGAAACTTAGGATAATCATTGTTTATCGACCTCAAACAACTATTTATAGGCTAACTTATACAGCAGAGATTGTCAAGATTTAAGTCGTGCTTCGCTGTTTTATATTGGTTGGAGTTTCATCTCGTTAAAAGCGAGGGTCTTCACCCCGACATTTGAGATAAAATTAAGATTAGAGCTTAGGAGCGAGGAAAAACCTAACCAGAAGAATTTTTAGGTGAATCCTAATTGAGATGGGAGTCTTTGGGAATAACATCCAAACCGAGGAGAACCTTTTGAGTATTGGACATATCGCCGATAATTCTTTGTAGGGGTGGGGGAAGTTGTTTGACTAAAGTAGGAGTTACGAGAATTTTATCCTGTTCCGCTAATTGCGGCTGTTCGAGAACATCAATTATTTCTACCGTATAAAGATCGGATAACTCCTCGCGACAGATACGAAAAATATTGGCGATCGCCCTCTGGGATTTACTTGAATCGCCCATAATGTAGAGTTTGAGAAGATATTGACTCATGATTGCGTGTTATTGAACAGTTTAATGTTGCTGAGACCGATATAGTATTTACGATAGAAAGAGACGAGATAACCCATCAATTCCAAGACCATGAGACGACCTTCGCTAACGTAGGCCTGCGCTTTGGCCAGGGTGACATCCTGATTTTTTTGGCGTAGGGTGGTGGTATGAATATCCACCACATCGCGAGGACTAGCTTTTAAGAATCCTAGCTTATCGGCCAAGCTTCGCAGTCGTTCCGATAGATTATGTTCGACTTTGTATGCTTGTTCTTCTAAAGCTAAATCTAATAACTCTCCGTAATTTTGGACTAATTCTTGAAAAATATCGGGGATACTCTGCCTGATTGCCTCAGAACCGAACATTTTCGCCGTGATGCTAGTTTGTCCTCCCTTGATTAACTGTTCCAGTTCGCGAAATTCATCTTCCTGTTGTTGATGTTTAAGATTGAGGATATATTGCTGACGCTCGATCGCCACACGAATTTGATAGACTAAAAGACTACTATCGATATTATTTAACTGAATATAACCGTCAGCACCCATTTGAAAGGCTTTAACGACTAATTTCTCATCATTGCTAGTAGTTTGAACCACTATCGGTATATCAGAGGCTAATTCTCTGGTTTTGACTAGAATATTTAAGCCGGGGGGGACAGAGATTTCCAAGCTTAAGAGGATGATATCAAATTTCTCCCCTGCCAGTTTTTCGGCAGTTTCCTCTAGATCGTGAGCTTGGGTGAGGGTAAAAGTCAACCCCCCGGCCAAGGAACATTGGGGGGCCTTTAACAGCAATCTCTGGATTAATTTAACAGTTGTCGGCTCATCCTCTATCAATAAAATCCTACAGAGATCCCTAGTCATTGTTAATCGATCGCTAAAATTATCTTTTTTTCCCCTACTTTCATAGTACGCCCATCTTTGGGAAACGCAAGGACAAAATCACCATCTAGCACCCGCTATCTCGAAGTCTTATATAGACTAAGCTGAAATCACAGGCACTCAAAGCGGTTAACCTACGAGCAAAAAGACTATTGTGAAGCATCACTTAAAAATTGACGATCAAGTTTACTGCCATTGAGCGTGAATGCTTGGATGGAGTAAACGCTCAACCGGTTGACCGTTTTTTAAATGTTCCTCGACAATCTGATTGACATCCTCTGGTTTAACACGACAGTACCAAGTTTCCTCGGGAATAATCCTCACCGTGGGGCTAGTGCTACACTGTCCTTGACAACCACTGGTCATAACGATGACATCTTCTGGGAGAGTTGCCGTTTGCCATGCTAAAAGAAGCTCGGACGCACCCTGCACCAAACAGGAAGAATGCTGACAGACCATCACAAATCGCTTTTGGGGATAAGACATATTACCTAAAAAGTTGCAAAATTAGATAGTTCCCTGGGTATATTCTTGGGAGAGGCTTTGGGGAAGTATAGTTTTATTTTGCCCCGAATCCCCGATACTGGCAACACAAAAAAGGGGGCTGAAAAATTAACCATCAATCTTTAAAATAGAATTGGGAGAAAAATTTAGTCAATCAAGAGGGTAAAAGTGGCATTCGCTAGTCATTGGATCATGTTAGGTTTATTACTGGGTTTTGCTGTTGCCCATAGCGGATTAGCCAGTTTACGAATGCGGGGAGAAGCTATCATCGGTGCGCGACTGTATCGGGTATTATTTGCCCTTGTGAGTATTCCTCTAGCAGTAATTTTAGTAGTTTATTTCTTCAATCATCGTTATGATGGTTTGCTTCTCTGGCAAGTACAGGGAGTAACCGGAGTTAAAACCCTAGTTTGGATACTTTCGGCCATTTCTTTTTTCTTTCTCTATCCTGCCACCTTTAACCTGCTGGAGATCGCCGCTATCCAAAAACCCCAGGTTCATCTCTACGAAACCGGCATTCTGCGCGTTACCCGTCATCCCCAGATGGTAGGACAGGTGATCTGGTGTATTGCCCATACCCTCTGGTTAGGGACAAGCTTTACCCTATTAACTTCCCTGGGTTTAATTGCTCATCATCTTTTTGCCGTCTGGCATGGCGATCGCCGGTTAGAGAACCGTTACGGAGAGGCATTTTTAAAGGTCAAAGAACGCACCTCAGTGGTTCCCTTTTTAGCGATTATCGATGGTCGGCAAAGTCTAAAATGGCAAGAATTCCTTCGTCCTGCCTATCTAGGAGTAACAGGGTTTATTTTACTCCTCTGGTGGGCGCATCCTTGGCTAATGCAAGCAACAAGTAAAATTTATTGGTGATTTTGCTCCCAACCTCTTTCCTGTTGATCCCGATTGGTGTAGAATGGCTTCTATATCAAAATAAAGTTTTCATAAAATACGTTTAGACATGATACTATCTGTCAACGAAAAGAGCTTCCCTAAGCTAGTTTTAGAATCTTCCCGTCCGGTTCTCGTGCATTTTTGGGCTCCTTGGTGTGGTTTATGTCGTTTAATCCAACCCACCCTCTTGTCTTGGCAAAATGACTGTCAAGGTGCGATTCAATTAGTCGGTGTCAATGCCGATAATAATTTTAAATTAGCTAATAGTTTTCGTCTGCGTAGTCTGCCTACTTTAATTCTCTTCGATCGAGGTGTTCCCGTTCACCGTCTGGAGGAAATTCACAGTCGCGAGGAATTGCAACAAACCCTGCAACTAATAGTCAAAAATCAAATCCCGCGTTCAGCTTAAGTAGCTGGTTATAATTAAATTGAAGATATATTTTGGGTTCGATCCCCCCTTAATCCCCCCTTAATAAGGAGGGTGCCGATCCCCCCTTAATCCCCCCTTGATAAGGAGGGTGCCGATCCCCCCTTAATCCCCCCTTAATAAGGGGGGTGCCGATCCCCCCTGCCCCCCTTGATAAGGGGGGTGTCTGATAGTTTTTAACACCTGCCTGCTTAAGGGAAAGATACCTTTTCTGATGGGACTGGCAGAGATAATATAATAGGACAAAAAGTAGATAATCCCAATTGCTACAACTCCCATAGTTCACCCAGTTCAAAAATTTAGGAGGCTTGAAAAAAATGCCGATTGGTGTGGCTGAATTTGTCGAAAACCAAGAAACTCGCTGTCCTGTGGTACTACTACTAGATACCTCCGGTTCAATGCAAGGAGAACCGATTAAGGCTCTCAATGATGGTATCAAAACCTTTCAGGAGGATGTGATGCGGGATACCCAAGCGACGTTGAGTGTAGAAACCGCCATTGTCACCTTTGGTAAGGGAGGGGTTAAAACCGTGCAAGATTTTGTCGGGATTGACCAATTTACGCCACCGACTTTAACCGCAGGAGACTTAACTCCCATGGGAAAAGCGATTGAATTGGCCTTAGATTTAATCGAAGATCGTAAAGCGATTTATAGAAATAATGGTATCCAATATTATCGCCCCTGGATATTTTTAATTACTGATGGTGCGCCTACGGATCAATGGAATCTGGCAGCGCAACGGGTAAAACAAGCCGAAGCAGAAAATCGGGTTTTATTTTTTTCTGTAGGTGTTCAGGGTGCTGATATGGAGAAGCTCAAACAGATTTCTAATAATCCCCCCGTGTTACTCAACGGTTTAGATTTTCGGGATTTATTTCAGTGGTTAAGTAACTCAATGAAACGAGTTTCTGGTGGTAAAATTGGAGAAGCGATCGCTTTACCACCAGTGAATTGGGGACAAATTACCACCTAGAGGACAGTTAATTATGTGGAGAACATTATGTCAGTCAGTGGTCGGTAGTTTTCACATCCAAACGGGATTACCCTGTCAAGATTACGGTGCTTATAAATTATTGGGTCAGGATGTTTTGATTGGAGCCGTGGCCGATGGGGCCGGTAGTGCCAAACATTCGGATTTAGGTGCGAAAATAACAGTTAAAGCAGCGCTGCAATTTTTAGAGGAAAATCTCAAAAAAACAGCATTAGCTGCCACTGGAACTGAAGCCGAATTAAAGGAAATATTCCGGCGACTGTTGGCTTATGTTCAGCAAATTCTCCAAAAAGAAGCCGAAAAAGAACGGTTAGACATTAACGATCTAGCGACAACTTTACTGGTTGTTTTGGTTACTTCAAAACGGTTAGCGGCGATGCAGATAGGAGACGGTTTTATTGTGTTCAAACCTCTGGGGGGAAATTATCAATTACTGTTGCAGCCTGACAAGGGAGAATATATCAATGAAACCACTTTTGTTACTTCTAGTAATGCTGTGGAGGATATGCAAATAAAAGTTTTAACTGAGCCAGTTGCGTTTATTTGTGTGGCGACGGATGGAGTGGAAAAGGTATCGATCGATTATAAAAATTGGCAGCCTTTTCCGCCTTTTTTTCAGCCATTAGAGGAATATTTGCAACAGACAGAAACGCCATTGCAGGAAGATCTCAAAGAATTTTTAGAGCGGGAGGATTTAAATAAGTTAACAACCGATGATAAAACCTTACTCCTAGCTTTTTGTTTAGAAACCGGGTTTGTTTAAGAAACCCGGTTTCTGGCTCTGGCAAAAAGTAATATTCAGGTAGAACCTGAAGGGAGCGTTCCCAGGTAGAACCTGGGAACGAGATAACCTAATATTAACGAATCTACCTCAAACAATCGTGAGCAAAAAATATATCAAAAGTAATCTGTAGGTTGGGTTGAGGAACGGGGCCCAACTCAATTATTAAAAAATGTTGGGTTTCACTGTCGTTCAACCCAACCTACGATGGGACTAAGGCGCTACCTTGGAACCTAATATTAACGAATCTACCTCAAACAATGAAGTACGAATGGGAGCAAGACAAGAGCGACGCTAACTTAGAGAAGCACGGACTGAGTTTTGAGGATGCACCGCTAGTTTTTGGTGGTAAATGTGTTACCTTCGAGGATAGCCGTTTCGTTTATGGTGAGATAAGATATATTACGCTTGGCAAATTGAAAGGTCGAGTTGTCTTAATCGTCCATACCCCTCGCTCTAATAAAACTCGTATAATCTCAATGAGAAAGGCAAACAATCGTGAGCAAAAAATCTATCAAAAGCGACTTGAAGAGAATTGATGCGATGACGGATGAGAATATCGATTATTCTGATATTCCGCCATTAGGTGATGAATTCTTTACCCAAGAAACAGTATCTTTTTCGACATCAAAGCAGCAATTAACCATCCAACTAGATCAAGATATATTAGAATGGTTAAAAGCTCAAGGGAAAGGATATGAGACACAAATTAACTACATCTTGCGGGAAGTGATGGAACAGCAGCAGCAGTAAAAAACAATGAACCTGATTTGATTACATCTACCCCAAACAATCGTGAGCAAAAAATCTATCAAAAGTAATCTGTAGGTTGGGTTGAGGAACGAAACCCAACTTAATTATTAAAAAATGTTGGGTTTCACTATCGTTCAACCCAACCTACGATGGGACTGAACAGCATAAATACTCGGAGATTTTTTGATGTCTTTAACTTATCGCTGTCAACTACAAAATCGTCTGATTACCCTGACGCAAGAATTGGCCAACAGTGGCGAAGCGAAAGTATGGCACACTAACTTTAATGGGTACTTAGCGAAAATCTACCACAATCCCCATAATGAAAGGGTTGATAAATTACAGTTAATGGTGAGAAATCGGCCTGGGGATCCTAATGCTCATCTTAACCATATTTCCTTCGCTTGGCCCTATTCTATCTTGGAAGATAACCGGGGAGAAATCGTTGGTTTTTTAATGCCAGAAGTGGTTGGTTCAGAAACATTATTAAAGCTTTGTACGCGCAAATTGAGAAAACAATACAAGTTAGAAACTAATTGGTATTTTCTTCATGTAGTAGCGCGGAATATAGCCGCTATCATCCAAGCAATTCACCTTAAAGGTTATGTTTTGGGAGACATCAAGCTAGCAAATATCTTAGTAAATAATCGGGCGTTACCTACAATTATTGACACAGATTCATTTCAAGTATCAGATCCCTATAGCGGTAAAATATATCGGTGTTTAGTTGGCTCAGAAGGATTTACACCGGCGGAATTAATTGGAGTGAATATAGCAGATGTAGATCAAACAGAAGTGCATGATCGCTTTCGATTAGGAGTTGTTATTTATTATCTACTATTTAGCGGGCAGCCCTTTCAAGGAGTGTGGAAAGGAGCAGGAGATTCGCCAAAACCATCGGAACTAATTCGACGGGGACTCTGGCCTTTTTCTGCTGATAAATTGGTTGTACCTAGTGATAATACTATACCATTAAATATTTTACATCGCGACTTACACGCTTTATTTTTGCGTTGTTTCAATGATGGACATAAATTCCCCCACAGACGACCGACGGCTGAGGAATGGCGCGGTACTTTGGAGGTTGCATTAAATGAGGTTATACAATGTGGCAAAATTGATAGTCATTACTACAACCGCAGTTACGGAAAGTGTTATTGGTGTGAGCGATCCAGTAATTTAAAGGTTGATATTTTTCCGGGTAAAAGTATCGCTCCTGTGACACCTAAACCCCTACCTAAAGTACCCATTCCATCGCACTCTTCGCCACCACCTCGTCCAGTATCGCCACCACCTCGTCCAGTATCGATTAAATCACCTTCTGCACCTATACCTCCTCAACGATGGTCGCGGCGTAAAGTTTTAATAAATTTGGGATTAGTTACAGTAGGGACAGTCGCCAGTAATATTTTGGTTCAGTTTTTTCGTCAGAATTCTACTCCTACTCCTCCTTCACCTCGTACTTCAAGTTCTCCATCTGTCAGGTTTACAAAGCCAACCCCATTTACAGAAAACTTACCCAACGGACTAACACTAAAAATGGTGAACTTACCAGCAGGTCAATTTCTCATGGGATCTCCTGACAGTGATCCCGATGCTGAAAGTTGGGAAAAGTATCAACACCTAGTTAAAGTAAACAGTTTTGCGATTGGGAAATATCCAATTACTCAGGCACAATATGAAGCAGTAATGGGAACAACTCCCTCTAATTTTGCAAACAATCCGCAAAATCCGGTAGAACAGGTTAGCTGGGACGACGCTCAAGCTTTTTGTAAAAAATTGAGTCAAATAACAGGTAAAACCTATCGCCTACCGACAGAAGCGGAATGGGAATATGCTTGTCGTGCGGGAACTACCACTCGCTATTATTTTGGTGATGATGCTAATCAGTTAGGAGATTATGCTTGGTATAACGGAAATTCTCAAGATACAACTCATCCTGTGGGTCAGAAAAAGCCCAATGCTTGGGGACTATATGACATGAGTGGCAATGTTTGGGAGTGGTGCGAAGATAATTGGCATAATAGCTATAAAAATGCGCCAAGTGATGGAAGTGCTTGGCTAACAAATGATAATAATCTTAAGCTACTGCGGGGCGGTTCCTGGGTCAATCCTCCTGCTAACTGCCGTTCCGCTTCCCGCTACGACGGCATCGTCCTCAACGTCTTCCGCCGCGACGTCCACTACAGCAGCGTCGGTTTTCGGGTGGTGTGCGGTGCTGGGAGGACTCTGTAACCCTTATTTTCTTTTTACCCTTTTTTACTTTTTTCAATTTTTCTCTTTTTCCCGTCCTTAGGCGGGTCGATCTACCACCTCTCTCAATATACAAGGTTGGGTTGAGGAACGAAACCCAACCCAATTATTTAAAAGTGTTGGGTTTCACTATCGTTCAACCCAACCTACGCTCTACTGACTTAGGCGGGTCGATTTTTTTGAGCCGTAGGTTGGGTTGAGGAACGAAACCCAACCCAATTCTTTAAAAGTGTTGGGTTTCACTATCGTTCAACCCAACCTACGCTCTACTAACCTATTTTAGCTAATGCTTGTAGTAAAATGAAACAGGACACTCGACTTAACCCTTAACCTTACAAAAATCATCATGAATATTCAACTAAAACCAAATCAAGAACAATTTATCGAAAAACAGTTAAAAAGTGGCAGATTTAATAATTCAGAACAAGTCATATATACCGCTTTTTACTTGCTAGAAATCCTCGATCAAGATTACTTACAATGGGTAGAAGAAACTCGTCAACAAATTGACGTTGCCATAGCAGAATTAGATAATGGAGAGGGATTAGATGGAGAAAAGGTCATAAATGATATACTCGAAAAATTTAAAAAAGCGCAACAAAAATAATTATGAATCGTTATATTATTGCGCCTTCAGCCAGTCAAGATTTAAACAAGATTGCCGATTATTTTTTAGTAGTAAATATTGAAGCAGGTGAAAAACTATTCAGAAAATTTTACAAAAAGTGTCA
>NZ_JAPZSR010000468.1:0-16286 GCF_027531875.1 Microcystis sp. LE19-84.1B
ATAATTAGAGGGAGATCATCTATTCGTTCTGACTGTGTTTGTGACGTAATTGCTCGACTCCTTGTTGGCCAACACTTGACTACACAAGGATTTTAACCTTTTTTGCCCACCTTACCCCTTCAATTTAAGCGAACGGTGAGACGAAAGCCTCCCTATTTTTGCTGGAAAATTGGCAATCATAACACCTGTAACTAAGACAACTTTTCCCCCGACTACATCGGGGCTTTTTTTCGCAACCATTCGACGATGATATCCGACAGAAAATCACTCTGATTCTTGCCAGAAGCCTCGATCAGCAAATCCAATTCTCGATCGAGAGCCGCCGGTAAACGTAGGGAACGTCCCCGCCCCAAAAGCTTATCCCTCGGTACAAATTCCCCCACCTCATCTCGCGGACGCTCAACCGCCACGGGTCGGGCCGGCTTAGAAATTGCCTCCTCTACCGACCAACCCCGATCGATGCGCTTATAAACCGTGGCCAGGGGAATACCGTTAGCGATCGCTGTCTCTTTGTCGGCGGCATTGAGAATTTTTCCTACTTTCCCCATCTCTTTATCATTTAATCTCTAGTCTGTCCTAACAGATAAAAATTTTTTATCTTCAATGATTGATATTTTATCATTAATCGGAGAAAGACCAGATCGAGGGAATTAGTTCGCGAGAGAAGATCACGGAAAGAGAAGCGTCCAAAGAAAAAAAGCTAAAGCCCCCCGCGTAGCCTCCATGATTCGGATAAGACTTTTATTTTTCGTAGTTGTCGGGATGCTCTAACTCTTGCAAAAAAGAGGTGATCACCTCTCTAACTTTTTCCTGCCAGTTATCGATCTTTTTCAGCTTGGCATATTGAGAGGGCGGCAGCCTTAACGTTAACTTGGCCGTGCAAGGCTCGTCCCTATCGGTAGAGAACCTATGTTCTACTAAATCGGGGTTGCCCCCTGGTCTTCCTCTCATTTTCTTTTTTACTATTCTCGGCCTTAGTCTAACATGACGACACGCTATAAAGTTTTGTAAACTTTAGGCAAAAGTCTTGCTTATAGCATGACGACACGCTATAATAGAATCATCGAGTTAAGGAACTCGAATCAAACGGGGGAGGACAACGGCGAAATTGCATCCCCCGACGCTCACCAAAATGAGGTAATGACATGATAGCAGAAGAGATCAAGAGTTCACCCAATGGTAATTTCAAACTTTACCAACTTTGCAAAAATGTGGTGATCTGCCAGACCGCCACAGACCCGCACGGCTGGGGCAATGCCACGGAGGACGAGCCAGCCTTTATGGTCTATCTAGGCTGCAAAAAAGAGGAAGTCGAGGGTCACATCCGAACTTTCAATACTTTTTATCGCTGCTACTGGTGCGAAGTCCGCAAACCGAAATATTTAAAAGAATTTGAAGCCGAGATCAAGATTCGGGGAATGCAGCGCTATATCGATTCCCACGCTTTCGGACTCGATTACTTAGTCGAATCTCAAGCTGGCAAGCACGGCCAGATCATCCATTTCGATGAAATAGATTTCGATGAGTACAACTACCGCACGACGGGTTATATGCCCAAGTGGTAAAACTTATTCCCCCACCTTTGGGGGATTCTCAAACAATTTTAGTTCAAAGAAATGCAAGGAGAAAATCATCATGGCTACTAAAAAATCTCATCAATTTTCCGTCTTCGGCACGCGACCCGATAATGCTATTTGTTTACTTGATATCCCCTACTCGGTGCGGATCAATTGCAAAGATGGTGGGCTTTTTATCGGTGGATCGGAAGCGCAACACCGCAAAACTAACCCCGACCAAAAGATAGATATCGGCATCATCAAAGTTTCCAAATTCTTCGGCAGTTTGGGCAAGACCGAAAATGTACCCTGGATTCAATTATTCTACATCCCAGCCCCGAACGTTTCCCCCGAAATTCTGCCTAAAAATACGGTATGTGTTTCCTACATTAAAAAGCAGTCGATTTCCAACCTTTTTAACAAGGTGCAGGAAGCGATGAACCACGGCGAACCCGGTATGGGCATCTTTACGATTGGCTTCAATCGGGAAGTAGGAGAAAAAGGAACCTACTACAGCATTAGTTTCGACTGGCGCGAACGGCAATCGGAAGAAGAAAAACAGCAACTAGAACTTATTGGCGACTTCGTGATCGCTTACGGCAATCAGCTGATCGACTTGGAAGCAACCCGCGATTTCATCTGTGTGGACGGCTGGACGGCACAACAATTACAGGCACTCACCGCCCAACGCCAAGAACTAGAAGGAACCCGAAATCAGCGCACCCTACCCGCAGCTTAATCGATAAAAACCACGGGAGAGGTTGATCCTCTCCCCCATTCACGAGAAAAAACCATGACCCAAAATAATCCCCGACTCTGGCAACTTGCGGAAATCATCGGCGAACTGGAAACGGTGATCGCCGCTATCTGCGAAGACGAAACCCTAACCGACGGAGAACGAGAAGCCAAGCTAGAAAAAGCCTTTACCCAATGGCTAGAGGCTGGTGATTCTTTTAAGTACAAAGCCGAACGGGTGGCGGCCTATATTCACCATCAAGAGACATTGGCCGAAGCAAGAAAAGCCGAAGCCAAAAGAATCCGCACCCTAGCGGAACAGACAGAAAATCAGGTTAACCGATTGAGACGCTACCTAACGAACGAGATGCTACGAACGGGACAAACCCGCATCGATGGCGTAACCGTTAAGGTCGGTTTGCGTCGAAAGCCGACGCGAGTGATGCTCAACGTTCCCCCAGAAGAACTACCCCCGGAATATGTGCTGGTGGAATACACACCCAAACTGACAAAAATTAAAGAACTGCTCAAATCAGACGATCAAAAGGCAATTGATTGGGCTTTTCTCTCCGAATCTCACGAATACTCGCTAATAATTCGCTAAACGAACAACAATGAAAGAATACACGGGAATAATAACAGTAGAAATCGAGGTGACGATAATGGCCAAAAACAAAGCCCACGCCGAACAGCTATTCGAGGAAATATTTCCCATTGTCTCGATCGAAAATGAAAGCCAAGCGAACCTAATCGATGAACGGACAAGCCTCGACAATAACTGCGAATGGCAAGTAACCGCACGAGATAATTAAATTTACTCATTCGTCGGTCGGTGGGGTTGCATCTAGGTTCTTTCAAATATTTCTCGAAATATCTAAGATTTCCCAATTATCAAGAGCAAACACCCCCGGCCATCACTAGCTAATTTTTAATTTACCAGTTATCAGTAAATCAAAAAAATTAGGAGTAGAAAAATGTACATAAATTTAACTACTGACGAAGCGGTAAAATTGCTCAAAAAAGATGATAATGCGAGTTGGTCTTGGGACGGAGCCTTGTCGCTAGTTCAATATTTAGAAGACTTAGAAGACAGTACAAACACAAAAATAGAATTCGATCCAATTCTATTTCGGTGTGAATACTCAGAGTATCCTAGCGTATTGAAAGCGGGTGAGAATTATTCATTTATTCCCCCAGAAGATAGCGATCAAGAAGAAATAGAAGCGGCAGCACTTGAATATTTACAGAACAAAACTACCGTTATTCAATTTGAAGGAGGCATAATTATTCAGCAGTTTTAAGCTACAAATTATCAGTAAATCAAATCGGCTTGATAGACTTAATATTATCAATACTATTAAAAGCCGATCTAGAAATGGTTCTAGCGATCCACATCCCCCCTTTTTCCGCTCAAGCAATCCCAATCTTAACCCCTAACAAATTTAAAAATCATGAACTGCCCACAATGCCAATCATCCGAAACTTATAGAAAAAGCCTCAAAAGCCTCACTATTATTTGTGATAACTGCGGCCACCAATGGCAAGCGGAGCAAGTAAAAAAAGCTTTGGCAACCGCACAGAAGCGAGAGAAACGCTATCCTCGCCATCTACTAAATATCGATGTGTATATATGCCCAAGCGACCGAAATAAATATTCTTTTGCCATCAACAACGGTAACGGAATTGCAGTTTTTAACGAATTTGAATCAGATGAATTTTTGAGCGGATGTTATGACTCGATCGAAGAAGCATTAGACGCAGGAATAAATTGGGTAAATGGGAAAGATGAAATATAAATCGAATCAAGACGAGCGCCCTGTAAAAAAGATAGGGCGCAGGCAAACGGGAGTTAAAACTGGTCAATCCGGCTACAGCTTTATCGAAATGCTCGTCACCTTAACCCTGATCACTATCCTACTGCTGATCGGTTTTTCTATACTTTCGAGATTAATAGCGGAACTACGCCTAGATATAGCTACCTTTGAACTTTCCCAACATT
This sequence comes from Microcystis sp. LE19-84.1B, assembly GCF_027531875.1. NCBI lineage: Bacteria > Bacillati > Cyanobacteriota > Cyanophyceae > Chroococcales > Microcystaceae > Microcystis > Microcystis sp. LE19-84.1B. Next base: position 4,291 of record NZ_JAPZSR010000468.1, read on the forward strand.
GGAAGTTTACCCGCTTCGATGCAACAGGAAGCGGAACCACCCCCACCGCCCTCTGCATGAAAGACGACGGACGGATCGAGGTGGCCAAGATAGTCGGCGACGATTGCGAGACGGTCAGCGAATGGCAGTCTCTGACCGACGGGGTCAACATCGACACCGCTAATTCGACCCTGAGAAGAGTTAGCGGTGTCGGGGGAAACAACGGCACGATCTACCGGGTTAGTTGGGCAGACACGAGGGGCGGTCTGGGCGGTTCTTGGGGGCAATTAGGGCGACTGACACTGACCGCCCAGGGAACGACCGCCAAACGCTGTCTATTTTTATTCCGTGTCGATGGTTCATGGGATATCCGCGAAGATAACCGATGCCAGAGATAAAAAAGAAAAAAAAAGACGGGAGAAAAGGCTAACGCCATCGGGTGCAAATCATTCAAGAAACACGACGATGACAGAACAAACTTTATTGGCCGACCTCTCCCGACAATTCCCCCAGCTTCCCAACCTTGACCTCACCCTGCTAACACGAACCCTCTTTCCTCTATCCCCGGTCGAACTCTACACCCTCAGACTCGCTCACGGCGATAACGCTATCATGAAGGCCGCCATTGATAGTACCGTTCGGCAACGGCAAGAAGAGAAGGAAATCGTCGCCCTCGAACGACAACACGAAATCTATGACGAGTATCGTCACTGCTGTGGCGGTTGGTAAACTTTATTGGTGGGGACATTCCCCGCCAGATAGCTATAGTCATTTCAATTAAGATTGAGAATATCAACGCCAGGGTTCATAAGGGTTTTATCGGTCTAGAATGTATCAGACTTATCTGAAATGACTATATTTTGTCAAAATCAAAATGTTAATCCTCCTATTCTCTAGTTCCAGTACAAATATGGTCAGATATGAATTCCAATAAGTCAGATCGAGCGAATGCCCTGTATGAATCCGACTTCTACGGCTGGACAGAGCTACAAGCGAAAGTTCTAGCCAACCGACAGGTAGAAGAACTGGACTGGCAAAACTTGCGGGAGGAAATCATTTCCTTGGGTAAACAAGAATATCGAGAACTGGTGAGCCGTCTAACCGTTTTGATAGGACATCTTCTCAAATGGGAATATCAGCCAGATAAACGTTCTCGTAGTTGGTTTTTGACGATTAGAGAACAGAGACGAGCGATCAGACGGCATCTAGAGGGCAATCCCAGTTTAAAATCCCGGATACCGACGGCTTTATCCGATGCTTTCGAGGCCGGAGTCGATTTGGCTTTGCGGGACACGGACTTACCGATACGGACTTTTCCCTCTCACTGTCTTTTCACCTTCGAGGACATCCTGACCGACCATTTCCTCTGCGATACCAGTCAGGATTGGCCCTAAGTTCAACGATTGGACGATACCGCCTCGACAGGTATCTGTATCTCACTCCGTTTCAGGGGATCGGGAACGTAAGGGCCATCATAGAAAAAGCGACGGGGGGAACCGATCGCCCGGTAGCTCGGATGTTCTGCCAGCCATTCGTTCAGTCGGGTCAATCCCTGTTGGTAACTGTCAAAATCGTAACCTCCCTGTAATCCCAAGCTCACCACCGTCATGGGTGGTACATCCTCAATCCGAATGTTATCGGCCACCTCTTTCGGGTAAGTGTCGGTGTCGCGGTAGAGAAAGGAAACTTCGGCCTCTCCCGATGTCGCTCCCGTGTCTGCGGGATAACGGGTTTCGACGGGTGCGGTCATCGAGATCTCGTTGGAACTGATGTGTTGGTACAGGGGATAAAACGACCGGTTCGCGGCCTCGGACAATTGACCCCGATAACGGTAGGTGGCAGCCCGATAGGCGGGATAGTTCTTCACCTCGATCCGTCCGTTCGGGGTCGGGGTCGGAAATCCCGCGGGTAGGGGAGCGCTAGAAGCTTGATAGACCCCGATCACTAGAGCGGTTAGGGCGATGAAGCCGAGCGGTATCAATAGGTAAGGTAGTTTCATGGGGAATCGGGCGCGATGACCTCTCTATTGTGGGACGAGTTGACTTCCGTTGACCGCTCAACTGATTTCTAAGCGCGAGTAGAGAGACTATGAAGGCGATGTTTATAGCCGTGTGCAGTCGTATGAGGTACAGTATCACGAGCTATAAACCATGCTAGGCAAAGCTTGGTCTGTATCTCACTCAAGAGCTTACCGCTATAATATGCTAGTTAGGTTATCGCGGTTCCATAGAAATTTTCTCTATTCTCCCGCCAAAACGGATAAAATGCTTGAAATTCAAAGTTAATAAATGATCGACTTCCGCTTTTAATGAACCATAAGCAATTAAAGCATCATAAATCGCTCCTCCTCTTAAATTTAAAGTTACCATAAGATTAATTACAGCTTTATAATCATCGCTTGTTAAGGAAATAATCTCAAAGGAATCTAAATTTTCTTTAATTAATTGTTGTACCAATTGAGGAGATAGACGAGATTTTGCGGGAAAAGCCGACAAAATTGCGTAGAGTTCTGCAAGAGTATGAGTTCCAATATAACCCTGAATTTCTCCTCGTTTAACTCTGGTTAACCAAGAAATACAAGCTGAGTGCTGTTCATGGTTGACTAAAATAGATGCAACCAAAACCGACGTATCGAATAAAACTTTAATCACAACATTAGCTCATTCATTCTTTCTTGTCTAAGCTCCTCGATAAAAGCTTCAGGATTAACTAGCAATTGGCTGTCAACAACCAAAACATCATTCTCGTAATAAACCTTTGGCTCTTCTTTAATTGGATTTAAGACTAGCTTACCATCTTGAACTTCTACCTGAAATTGACTATCATATTCAATGCCTAGTTGTTCCAGCAAAGTTTCAGGAATTTGAATACATCTACTTCGATCAAGCGTCACTAATTCCATGGCAATTATCTTGAATTCTTTTATCTTCATTATACCGCTATATTTCTCCTGTAGCTCTTAAAACCCCTAAAATAATTCGACAAAAATCAGGAAAAGCCGTCGTAAAACGACGGTGTTTTAACCCAAATTTTCGATAACCGAAGGGAACTTAAGCAATTTTGGGAAATATCCAAAATTAACTGTTTTGCGAACGCAAAGCGCTCGCTACGCGAGATCGATTGCGATACCGCCTTTGTATTACGCTAAAGTTTATTCTGGCTTGAGGAAAAAGGGCAATCCGATTCCCACTAACGATATGTGGATCGCGGCGACCGCTCTACAATAGACCTCTTGCATAAATCCGAAAACAAACCATAGAAACAATAATGGGAGGGACTTTCAGTTAATTATTTATTAGTAGTTGATAATCTTCAAAAATGTTGCTGTACAAGGATCGACTTAAGACTTTTGCAAGAGGTCTAAGAAATCTATTGGCTCGAAACTGTTTCCTGTTCCCATAATTTACGCTTCCAATTCTTTAATTGCCTTTTCAACTTCAATCAAAAGTAAACCTAAATCTTGAGTGATTACTTGCCAGACAATATCTAAGTCAATATCAAAATAAGCATGAACAATACGATTTCTCATGCCGATGATTTGTCGCCATGGGATTTTAAAATACTTAACTTGGCAAGGTTCAGAAACATTATTAGCAGCTTCGCCCATTATTTCAATTAATCTTACGAGAGCTAAAGATAACATCCTATCGTCATCTAAATCTTGTCTGGTGCGATTATTTACAAAAGATAATGCCTCTTTTGCTGAATCTCTGATGTGTTTTAGCCGAGTTAAATTATCAATTTTGCTCATAAATAACTATAGCTTCTGCCAAGACTTGCTCACGAAAATAACGGCTTAAATCTGCCGCTGTTCTTAAATCTATCTGGCGATTTATTATATTTGATAACTCATCTTCCATCGTAATAATAGCTAAACCAGGAGTCTTCCCTTGTTCAAATTCTACTAAAACATCAACATCACTTTCTCTTGTAAAATCATCCCTTAATACTGAACCAAATAAAGATAACTTGCAGATCGAGTGACGCTGACAAAATTGTTTAATTTCTTCTTGAGATAAATTAATAGGAAGAGTTGTTTTTTTCATGGTTAAAACTCCTAATTGATGATTTTTAAATCTCAGATTTAAGAGGGGTGACTTAAAACTCCAGGCTCTTCGGTTTGTGTTATGCAATGGACGAGGGTTATAAGGGATGGAACCTTTATGTAGAAAGGCATTTGGCGATTTTTGTCAATTGTTTTTGATCTAGAGCGAACTAATCAATTAAGTCTCTTGCCAGATAAGGATTTAGTCGATTTATGCCCCCATATCGAACCATACCAAGTCCCGAAGAGCCAAACTCCATCGCCTTAATTAATAAGTAGTCGTGCAAAATAAATTTCCTAGTGAAGAAAGGCACTCATGCAAGAGGCAAGAGGCAAAGGGGGGGTTAAAACCTTCCCACAACTCTAATTTTTCGGGTGTATAGGCTTCGTATTGGTCGAAGGTAATCGGGGCGGAATCCAGTTCGGGTCGCGGGAAGGGTGGCTTTTGACTCATGGCGAGCAGAGAGAGATGGCGATCCGGTACGCGGTCGGTCTATCAATTCTAACACCCCTAGATCCCGCGTCCGCTCGTAGTCCCTCGATCTGGGGTCGCGGTAATTCGGAGGGAACGATCGCCAGTCAAGGACGAAAATCAATCGGTCACTACCCCGTAATACTTCTCTAACATGGTCAGCATCCCTTCCTCCAACTCGCTCAAGTAGGGTCGCTGTAGTTTCCCCAAGATTCCCAAAAAGGCGACTGCGGCATCTTCCAAGTCCTCGCGTTCCCTCAGTCTCGACAATCGATCGCATAATCGCCGCACCGTCTGACAGTCCCCTTCGGTGTAGCCTAACTCCTTGAGGTACTCGATTTTAACCAGATCGATCGCCCCATCGTGAAGTCGCAGATCGCAGGAGCGCGGGTGAACGGCAGTAACGATCGCCCAACAGTTGTTTTTCCCCTTCAGGCGCGGGTTATCTTTGGCAAGGATACCGACCACTTCCCCCACCTCGAAAACATTCGCTTTCCCTTTGTCCCGGTATTTACCCACCGTCTCGCGAACCAGTCGGTTCGAGGGTGTTTTGCCCCCGGCTTCCGCTACGGCCTCATTCCAGACGGTGGGTTGTTGTTGCGGGGCAAGGACGGCCAAGGGGCGCACCTGATACTCGCTCGATGGTAGGAGCGGGCAGTTAGCGGCACTCAGGGTTCGGTAGATCGCCGCACCGACGATTAAATAGTTGGCCTTCTGCCGACTGTGACCGAATCGCCCGCGACAGTAATCCTCGAAAGAGTCGTACTCATCCCGGTACAGCCGTCGGTCGCGCAGTTCTTGCAGGGCGCGACCGGCCTCGTAGAAAGCCCGTTCTACCGTCCGTTCCAACCGATCCTTATCCCTAACTTCTCCCTCGCTCAGAGGTCGCGAGGACTCGATCACCTCCACCTCGATCGCAAAGCGCTCGCTACGCGAGATCGCTTCTACCCCGCGCCCCGCAGAAGCTAACATTTCATCGAGTTCGTCTTCTGTCCATTCCGACCGTCTTTTAGCCATCGCGTTCATTCTCCCCACCCAGAGCGAACACATAGGACGGTTTGGGAACGAGAGCCTTCAAGAATACCGTGTCGGCCGTCCAGTAATTGGCGCACTCTTTCTCGGCCACCGCCAGAAAAACCGCATCGTACAACGTCAGTAAACCGTACATCCGGGCCATCTCCCACGCCCTCGCTCGAATATCTTCCCCATCGACATAATCGATCGGTAATTCCCCGAAGGCACTATAGAGTTGACCCGCCTCCCCTTCCGTTAGCAGACCACTCCTGATTTTTTTCCGCAAAACCGAAGCGATTTCCGCCCATGCGAAACAAGGAAGGACGATCCGACCCGATAGCGCCTGACCGACCAATTCCGTCGCCGCTCCTTCCTGTTCGTCGGGACACAAATATTTGATGAAAACACTGGTATCGATGCAGTAACTACTCAATCTCCTCGTCTCCCTCTCTCAACTGACGGAGCAACGGGAGCGGGTCGGGGTGTACTCCCGTTCTCCGTTTGATATTTTCCCGTAATCGCTGGATGGTATCGTGAGCTTCTAGGGCTTTACGCCGCCTCACCTCTCGCTCCACGGCTTCCACCACTAGCTCGTTAAACGATTCTTTCCCAGACTTGAGCCGCTTGGCCTGCCGCATCAACTCAGACGGGAATCGGATCGTCACCGCTTCCTTTTCCATAACCATTTCCAATAACCACCGTTTAGTTACATTTTACGGGAATTTTGCCAGCCCTATAGGATAGATATGGCTACCAGCGCTTTGCTCCAAGCTCAGACCAACCCCGCTAACAGGTCGGAGATTTCCCCCTGCACGTTTTTGCGGTTGTCATCGTAGATCATTAAAGTATTGAGATCGACGTGACGGCTCAATTTCTGCACCCGCCGCACGTCACCGCCCGTCGCGTCGAGAGCGGCGGTTATTCCCGAATGACGCACCCGGTGGGGCGACATTTTCTTGTTCACCCCGGCCGCAGCGGCGATTTTCGCCACCAATTTATGGATCGCCGAGCCGGTCAGTCGATGACCGCGACTACAGCGATCGAGGGCGATAAAAAGAGGTTGACGGATATCGAGTTCCCGCCGCTCCCGTAACCAATCCACAAGTGCGTCGAGGGTCGGACGCGACAGACTGACCGTTTCTTTCTGTTGACCCCGGCCTTTACCGAAGATGGCCAACGTTCGACCCTCGGTATCGAGATCCTTGATGTCCGCACTCTCGATCTCCCCCCGCCGGAGGGCGTTATCCCAGAGCAATCGTAGGATGGCGTAGTCCCGTTTCCCCTTGAGAGTTGAACGGTCGGGAACGGCCAACAGGTCGCGGTAAACTTCCTTGCTTACCCCGGTGGTGTCCCGGTAACGCACCACCTTGTCCCCCGATAGCTCGGACAGATTGAAATCGCATTGCCCCAGTTGATTGGCCAATCTCACCAGGGACTTGATCGCCGATAAGCGCCGGTTTCTCGTTGCCTCCGCTAGTCCCCGCTCGTCCCGCAGGTGAGCCTTGTAGCGCAGTACCAAAGAGAGCGCGGCGAACCGATCGAGGGAGAGAAATTCTTGCGTTACCCCCGGGGTCGGTTCCTCGCAACCGAAGGCGAAGACAAAGAAATCCTTTAAATCCCCCGCGTAAGCGTGTCGCGTCCGGGGCGAACGCTTGGCCGCAAGCAGTTGGGCTAATACGTCCGGGTTGTCGAGGGCTTGCCCCGAGCTAGGTGGAAGGGGGGCGATATCCTCGCGTCTGGTTAGATCTGTGGCTGACACGAATTTAGGGTTGCGATAATGTAGATTTACGATACCTAGATTATCACGTTCGACATCCCGACAACGTCCCGTTGTCAGAAAACGGGGTCGCACGCTCGACGGTCGGGGAATGACGACGAACGGGGTCAAATAGCATCAGAAAATAGAGGGAAAACATTTGACGTGATGGACGATTTGGTATGCTATTTAAACGGGCTTCCACAGATTAAAACACGACCGTTTTATTGTACTCCCTTCGATTGATTCAAGAGATTTTGGTAACATTCGGTCGGGGTACGGTAAGATAAATATTTAAAGGGAGTCTGATTAATTATTTCTGCAAATCTTTCGTTATCAACTGCATTGTACCGATCTAATTTAGCGATTAAATTCTTCATGTTATTCATGGAGCTTACCAGACTCCTATTCTCGGATTTGAGATAATGAGTTTCAGGGGAATCGCCCTCTTGCTGGTCAATGGTGGTAATTTGAGCGATAATTCCCTTAATTCCCTGCTTATACGAAGAAATTAAGGTGTATAAACTCTTTTCCTGAGTAATGAGAAAAATACCTCGCTTCCTGAGATCGAGGACATCAATTCGCCAAGCATTAACATCAGCGATAAAATCTTCTCTTGACTGCACTTCTACTTGGAGTCTTGCGGCCGCTTTACTTGATAAAATTAGATTCATCTTTAAAAATAAAGTTAATTATCAGCTAAAGTAGTAATGGATCAATAAATTATACCAATTTTCAATAGTCGTGATTAACAGTTCTTCAGTTTGTATTATGTAATGGAGGGGAGTTATAAAAGATGGAACCCTTATAGAGAAAGACGTTTGGCGATTTTTGTCAATTGTTTTTTATCTAAAGCGAACTCATCAATTAAATCCCTTGCCAGATAGAGATTTAGTCGATTTATGCCCCCCTATCGAACCATACCAAGTAACGAAGAGCCGAAAAACCTTCGTCACTTGAAATGCCCATGCTGCTCACAAAATTGGTTAATTGTCAATAGCGTTTTAGGTGCGCTTACCCTTAGGTAGGAATAATTACATGGTTTGAACGGAATAAAATTTTAATTTTTCCTCAATCTTTCTGACAATTCGGAGCGCTGTGACTCCCGAAATCTTCAATTATTCTATTAAGTGCTATAATTTTATTGATGAAACAATTTTTGCTGGTAGCTAGTTAAGCTTAGAAGGAGTTGATGTCATGTTAGTTAAAGGAATTAAAAAAGGCAAAACTATTGAGTTATTAGAGGAAGTTGATTTTCCTGATAATGAAGAGGTATTAGTGGAAATTAGAGAGGTTAATGATTTTTGGTCAGCCTTGCAAGATTTTAGGCAAAGAGTAGATTTGGCAAGTCTTGATGATGATACTTTTGATAATTTACGGGATAAGTCAACGGGTAGAGATGTTCGTTTATGACTCTCAAATATTTGCTAGATACTAATATTTTGTCAGAGGCTAAACGACCTCACCCGAATGAGAAGGTCATGACAAAGCTAAGATTATCTAAACGGGAAATAGCCACAGCTACTTTAGTAATCCATGAGCTATTATTTGGTTGTTTTCGACTTCCTCTGTCTAAAAAACGCCAAGACTTAGAGGATTATGTAAATAACGTTATTTTAGCCAATCTACCTTTATTCGATTTTGACTTAAAATCAGCCCAATATCACGCACGGGAAAGGTCAAGGTTGTCTAAAGTCGGTAAGAGTCCTGCTTTTGTCGATGGTCAAATAGCGTCTATTGCTTTTACCAACAATTTGACTTTAGTTACCAATAATGTTGATGATTTTCAAGATTTAGAAGGTTTAGTGATTGAAAATTGGTTTCTCTAATCTGTAATTGTTCCGTGTTAATACTCGATACCCAGAAAGATGATCACTAAGTCATCGATCGCTGCCTAACGATAAGGTCTTATCCACTCCCCTCACTTAACGATTCGTTAAGTGAGAACCTCGAAAAATTCCTTAAGCGAGCGGCTCAAACCAAGTTAAGGTTCCGTTAGGGTGGGCTGTTCTCGATACTTTCTAACATTCGTTTGATGGCTCCATCGATGGTTGCCGTACCGACGCGATTTCGGTATCCTAACAGCCGCTCCCAAGTAGCCTGTTCTACCCTGACATACCACTCACAGCCGTTACCCGCCCTGTAATTCAGCCCTTCTTTGACCTGAAATTTAGGGTCGATGGTTTTTGGGGAAAGGAAGTCCGAACCTAACATTTCCCTGTTACCATCGTCGAAAAGAATGATGGCCGCGTAGGGGTTGGGCAACGCGGTTATCTCACCCGTCTGTCCTTTTCTGGGATGCTCACCGGTAACAGTGACGGAATTTCCCACGGTCAACCGAGCAGATTTAACCGACCCATCTTCACTTAACGATTTTTCCGTTAACGTCCCGTCTTCTCTTTCACTTAACGATTTTCGATGCCGACCGATGTTAGTTGTGTCCATGGTCGATACGGTTCCGTGTTTGGTCTGATAAATTCTCTGTCTCTCACTTAACGAATCGTTAAGTGAGAGACGTAAACGATTGACCAGATCGGCGGAAACAAAACATAATTTGGCAATACGGTTGTTACTATAGCGCGACCATTCCCGGTCTTGCAAGAGCATCAACACCGCCCGTCGTTTATCAACATTACTACGTCTGAGACCGTGATGGGCATTCGCCCCGACCGAGTAGAGGATCGCATCCCGTCTGGTTCCCCGACGGATATCGACGGCGATTGCGGGTAATTCCAAAGACTGGGCGGCCAAGAGCCGGTGAAAGCCATCGGCCAACCAGTAATCGCCACCATCCCAGAACACCAACACGGGGGGAAAATGATCGCCGGAACGCATATCCTCGGCATATTCGGCGACGGTGAGTTGATTGATCGTCGCTCTCGGTTGTGTACCGCCGTCGGTACGGATCAGAGCGATGGCTAAGGATTCTGGCGCGGGGTCTTCCCGATCGGATTTCGTTAAGTGAGGTTCGGGGGTTAAACCGAGGGACAGAAAAAACTCACAGTGAAATAGCCGGTTGTCGGTGGTGAGAATCCAGCCGTTCCCCTTAAACTCCCTGACCTCGAAGGTTTTGCCGGCGGCTTCGGGATGGTTCCCATTTATGGTAACGGTGTCACCAACCTTCAAATCGCACAAGAACGGCTCGTCCTTTAACCTGTTGGGTCGTTCGGGAACGGGAACGGAAGCGTACCAACTAACCCAAACGACCGGCAAACCCACCGACGGGAGAGACAACTGAGCGATAACCCCCAACCGTTTGCCGTCGGTAACGGCTTGACCTGCCATTAAATTCAGGTAAGCCCGAAGATCGTCACCGAGATCACTCAGGTATTGCAGATCGGCCTTTTTTTTCCTCTTCTCCCCAGCGGTCTGAGTCAGTTCGGCCTCGATCCGCCGCAACCGTTCGCCTATTATCTCCTCTTCTTCATTTCTGGGAAGTTCCATAACAACCTCTCAAAATCTCAAAGAACTCCGCCATTTGTTGGGGACTGGCAGCTGTGTCGTATTCCCCCGCCGCCACCTTGCGCCACCCTATCAGTTGACCGTCTGGAAGGAAAACCTTGGGTTCTCGAAATTGGTCGAGGGGCAGATATTCAGGCGGTCGCGCCCGCACCAATCCTTCGATAATCGCTCGCTCGTACCATTGCAAAAATTCTCGGTTTAAGGGATTTTTTAAAGACTTCTCTTTCTCCTGTCTCGGAACTCGATATAAAAACACCCCTCGGGGATTATCGATCGTCTCCCAAGTCTCCTCAATGTGCCTGATCGCACCCCAAACCTGAGATATATCGTGATCCTCGATCATCTTAGATACCCTTTCATCGAGGGCAATCCCCAACTCTTGCAACTTGACCCTGACCGAATCGGGAATAACTTGCCGAGAAATTTCCTCTTCTTTCCCACTTTCCACCGAGAGGTTTTGATCGATTACCATTTCTTCCAAAACGGCCGATAACTTACCGAAATTTCCTCGCTCCTCTTCAGAGTTTTCAATACATTTATTTTTTATCCCCCCGACGGTCTGGGATGTCTGAATAATCTGGATAGTCTGAGGCTCGGTAGAATCCTTATCTGACAAGGGTTTTGACTCGACAATCGGATCATTTTGTTTGATTGCCGACAATTGGATCGTTTTGTCGTCAACGGGATCATTTTGTCCGCAACGGGATCTTTTTGTCCGTTTTTGGATCATTTTGTCCGAAGCAAAATTTTTTCCCTTGCCGTTGCTGGTGGTGTTTTTGGCCTTCCATTTATCTATGGCAAAATCGAAGAGATCGGCATCCTGTAAACGTTGTGCCGCTCTCTGGATGGTACGGGGATTTACTCCCAGTTCCACGGCGATCTCTGCGGGTGAGGGGATTTCGACAAACCGATCACCGTAGGGGTCGCGGGAGTAGAGATACAACCATAAATCGTATTGGGTTCCAGATAATTTCAGTGAACGAACTTGACATCCTCACCGCCAGGAACGGACGGTGATGACCGGCAGATCGAACAAACTTAATTGAACGATCTTCGGATGGGTTGACGCTTCACGGGATGATGCTTCTCTAACAGAAGTCTTACACTTTCCTCCACGTCCGTTTAAAGTCTCCGATTGCCCACCGGCGACCTTGATATTTACCGCAGCATTGATGTCTCGATCATGGAAAGTCCCACAGAAAAGACATTCCCACTCACGGATATTTAATGCTTTCTTACCGCCGATATTCCCACAACAGGAACATCTC